>DDEP01000022.1 GCA_002336465.1 Pedobacter sp. UBA1951 | reverse complement strand
CTTCTTTGCTTTCTGCAGAAAGGGTAAACAATATTTCGGAAGCCAAATTTCCATCTGCTATTTCTATGTTCATATTAGCTTGCAGGGCTTCTTTTAAAAAGAAATGTACGATAAATGCGTTTTCGCCAATTATAAAACTGGTAAGCTGTTCATTTGTACCATTAGGTTTAAAGCCTAAGCTGGTATAGAATTTTGTGGTGCGCTCTAAATTGCTTACGGCCAGATTGGCCCATATCATTTTTGGTTTCATAACGTTGTTTTATGAATATAATAAAAATGGAACCGTTTAAGTTTTAAGTAATTGATTATAATTTATCACTTTCGGCTCCATAAAAACCTATTTGAACATATAACCAATAACTACCATAAAGCCGCGATTGTACATTTTAATATCGCTTTGCGCTGCATGTGGTGAATAACCGCTTGCATGCTGAAAAATATCTGTTAGCCCGTAGGTATATTTTGCACCAATAGATAAACCAACAGGTAGCTGGTATTCAAGACCCGTATTTATACCAAAGTCAATCTTTTGCAAATATTTATGTTCGCTTTCGTCATTGTTGGCTGTACCATAAATGCTGTGGTCATCAAAGAAATTGCCTTCTTCGTCTTTAAGACTAATCTGCGCACCAGCCAATGCACTAATGTAAGGACCTGCATAGACCTGAAAGCCTTTGAGGTGAAAAGTAAGGTTAACAGGCTGTAGCTCTAGGTAGCTCATTTTGAGTTTTGAATTATAAGGATTGTTATCACTATCATTAAGCAGTATGCCTGCAACTTTATGGTTAAAGATGAGCTCATGTTTTAGCCAAAAGTTTTTATTGATCTTATTGTTTACCTGCAAACCAAAATGATAACCCGGGGCATAACTGGGTTTTCCTGCAAAAACATATCCGGTTTCTTTTCCTTCTCCGTAAAGGGTAGAATAGCTCAAGCCAGCTTTGATCCCAAAAGAAACCTTTCCATTCTCAAAAAGCGCATTTTCTTGACCTGTTTGTGTATGAGTAGGCGCTGTGGTTTGCGCCCATGATGTGCTGCAAATGCTAAGTGCAATAAGTATGTTCCGTATTTTTTTCATGATTTCTTCTTTTAAAAGTTGATGTCCCAGATACCAGCTGCTTTTTCGAGCGTTACCAAAGCAGATGCGTAGTTGAACAGCGTTTCATAATAATTTTGTTGTACATCGTTATAAGTACGTTGTGCATTCAATACTTCTAACAGGGTGGTTTCGCCTCGTTTGTAACTGTATATCTTGCCATCGAGGATTATTTTGGCCTCATTAAGCAAACCACTATTGAACTGTTTTACCTGTTGCTGTGCCGCTTGGTAATTGAAATAAGCTTGTGTTACCTCTGTTTGTACCTGTAAATCGGCCTGCTTGTATTGCATTTCTGATTGTTGTGCACTGTAGTAAGCCGTTTTTAATTCGCCAGCATGATTATTGGAGAATTTTAAAGGGATGCTAATCCCTATACTGGTTTGCGTAGTTGATGGCGTTGGAGCAATCACATTACGCACATAAGATGAATAAGTGATGCCTGCATTTAACCCTAAGTCTATTACTCTGTTTGCCTTAGCCAGTTGCAACATTTTTTGTGCTACATCTTTGTTCTGTAAAGCAGCCATAAGATCTGTGCGGTTATTTTGTGCGTTTACAATAAGCTTTGCAAGATCAAAATTGCGGTCAAAATGGGTAAACCCACCAAGGGTAGTGGTAAGGGCATCGCTTTGCTTTGCACCCATAAGCAGGTTAAGGTCGCTCAAAGAGGCTTTCCAATTGGCTATGGCTTGGTAAACTTCATTGAGCATGGTTCCGGCCTCTAATTTGCTCTGTTTGGCATCTACTGCGGTAATGGCACCCAATTTAGCCCTTATGCTATCTGATTTAGCCAGTTGGTTCATGGCATCGTAAGAGCTCAGTTGTACGGTTGTCCATTGCTGGTTGCGCATAGCCTCTAAATACTTAATGGTGGCATCTGCACGGAGGTTATTAAAATAGTCTTGCAAAAGATAACGGCTAAGTGCTGTTTCGCTTTTGGCTAGATCAACCCTAGCCTTGCGTTTTCCGCCCAGTTCTAATGTCCAGCCTATACCTGCATTGTAGCCGTAGCCCATGTTTAACCTCCGCTGGCCATTATCGAACCAACCAGCACTTAACTCGGGATCGGGTGATATTTTTGCACTTTCTATACTGGCTTCTGAAATACTCACATTAAATTTTTCGGCTGCATAAGCCACATTGTTTTTTTTAACCTCTTCTATAAAATCGCGATATAAAACCGGTTTTTTCTGAAAAATAGTATCTGTTTGTGCCTTTGCCAAGCCAGCGGTAAAAAGCATAAAAGGCACTATTAAAAGATAGCTATGGTGTATTTGCTTTAGTAACATGATTTCTTTTTTTAGGGTTTAATTTCTTGATGGTTGTTTTTGATGTCTTTTCTTTTCTCGAAGAGATAATAAAGAGCTGGCAAAGCATACAACGTAATGATCGTGGCGAAAAGCAAACCATACACAATTACGGTGGCCAATGGCCTTTGCACATCAGAACCAATACCTGTTGCCAACGATGCCGGCAAGAGGCCCAATATGGCAACGGTGGCGGTCATCAATACTGGTCTAAAGCGTTGTTTAGAGCCTTCCCATACGGCATCTGCCAATGCATAGCCGTTTTTTCTGAGCATATTAAACTGACTGATCATGAGCACCCCATTTTGAATAGCCACGCCAAATAAAGCGATGAAACCTACTGATGATGATACGTTAAGGGTCATGCCCCTTATATTTAAGGCCAACATGCCTCCAAATAAGGCCAATGGCACTACGCTCATTAACAAACCTGCTTGCTGAAAACTACCAAATGCACCATACAGCAGGATGAACATAATAGCCAGGGCCATGGGTACAATTAATGCCAAGTGGCTATAAGCTCTGTTCTGGTTTTCAAATTGGCCGCCCCACTTGATGTTGTATTTAGCATGATCATATTTTACATTCGCTTCTATTTTTGCCTGTGCTTCTTTAAGGAACGAGGTAAGGTCGTTGCCGCGAAGGTTTAAGCGTACGGTTAACTGCCGTTTGTTCATTTCTCTAGAAATGGTGCTTTCTCCGGTATTTAATTTCACTTCTGCTACCTGCGATAAAGGGATTTTTGCTCCCGCCTCATTGGTTAACATGAGGTTGCCTATTTTCTCTGGGGTATTGCGGCTATCTTCATTATAGCGACAAATAATATCATATACTTTAGAACCCTGAAAAACCTGCGAAATGGTTTTACCACCAATGGCTGTTTCAATCAGGTCCGATACATCGGCAACATTTAAACCATATTGTGCAATCTTATCGCGATCGGCAATAACCTGTAATTGTGGTAGGGGTGGTTCTTGGTCTATAGCCAGATCAACAGCGCCTTTTACTTTGTGCAATGTGCTCAGTACTTCTTCGGCAATGCGGCGGGTTTCTTTAAAGTCTTCCCCATATATTTTTACTACCAACTCGCTGTGTGCCCCTGCTATTTTGTCCATTACCCCATCAATCATAGGTTGCGAAAAGGCTACGTTATAACCAGGCATTTGGGCGTATTCTGCTGCCAGTTCGTTAATAAGGTCTGCTTTGGTCTTGCCGCCTTTCCATTTGCTATAAGGTAATAAACCTACGCTGCACTCAAAGTGAGAAGGGGTCCAAGCGTCTGTTCCATCGTCGTTACGACCTGCTTGTACCATTACATAAGTTACTTCGGGGTATTTCAAAGTGCGAGCCCTTAAGGTATCGCTCATCTCTTTTGATTTTTCTACGGTAATGCCCGGAGGTAGTGACACTTGAAGCCAGATAGAACCTTCATCTAAGGGTGGCAGAAAATCTTTGCCCACGGTAATGGTTAGCCCCACAGCACCCAAAAATATCAATGCCAATGGCAAAAATACTTTTTTAGGTTTCTGCAATAGCTTGCCAATGCGGCTGTGGTAAAGATGACCAAGCTTTTCTAACCACTTGTTGTGATATACTTTTTGCGGTTTACGGTACACGGCATAAGCCAAGCCTGGGATTAAGAACAAAGCCACCAATAGAGCGCCTAATAATGCATAGCCTACAGTAAAGGCCATAGGGGTAAAGAGCTTTTTTTCTACCCGTTCAAAAGCGAACAAAGGCAGGTAAGCTGTGATGATGATAATGGTTGCAAAGAAAATGGGTCTGGCCATTTGCTTTACCAATGAGGCCACACCTGTTGGGCTTAGTGTTTCTGTTTCATGGTCTTCTCTTTTTTTCAATACGGCTTCCATCATTACGATGGCGCCATCTACAATAATACCGAAGTCTATAGCTCCTAATGATAAAAGGTTGGCAGGGATATGGGTTAGGTGCATGAGTATAAAAGCCATGAGCAACGATACCGGAATGGTAACCGCAACCAATAGGGCAGCCCGCCAGCTTCCGAGAAACAGAATCAGTACAATAATAACCAAAGCCATACCTTCTAGTAAGGTTTTAGATACGGTATGCAAAGTAGTATCTACCAGATTGGTACGGTCTAAAAAAGGATGTATTTTTACGCCTTCAGGCAGTAGGCCATTATTGAGCTCATCTACAGCCTCATTAACACCTTTTAACACCACAGAAGGATTTTGCTGTTTCAAGAGCAGCACTATGCCTTCTATATTATCAGAATAATTAACACCGCGTTTGTCTGAATAGCCCAAGGCACCCTTGCGTTCCAAATTGCCGTATTTGATTTTACCGATATCGTTCATGAAAATAGGTGTACCATTTACAGATTTTACCACGATCTTACCCATGTCATCTAAGGTTCTTACCAAGCCTATACCTCTTACTACATATGATTGGTCGCCACGGTCCATTACACTACCGCCTGCATTGGTATTATTGGCACCTACTTTACCTGCTACATCATTGAGCGAAATGTTGTACTGTTCTAATTTGTGTGGATCGAGCTCTATTTGAAACTGCGTGGTAATACCTCCAAAATTGGTAACATCGGCTACTCCAGCTACTTGTTTAATGCGTGGAATGATTACAAAGTTCTGAAGATCGGTAAGCTCACGCAGATCATGCGATTTACTTTCGATGATGTACCTAAATATTTCTCCGGTAGGTGAGGTAAGAGGATCTAAGCCCGGTTTTGCACCGTATGGTAATTCTAAATCGGTTAAACGTTCCTGTATGCGCGTTCTTGCAAAATAATCGTCTGTACCATCATCAAACACAATGGTAACCATTGAAAGCCCAAAAGTACTTTTGCTGCGCATTACATGCATGCCGGGTAAACCATTAATGGCCCGCTCAATAGGGATGGTAATTTGTTGCTCCATCTCTTCGGCAGCAAGCCCCGGAACTTGTGTTACCACTTGTGAGGTTACATCGCCAATATCGGGATAGGCTTCTATAGATAATTGTGTCCAAGAATAGTAGCCAAAAAAGGCTAAGAGCATAAACAACGCCAGTACTAACCAGCGCTTGGCAATGGTATGGTTGAATAGATTTTTCACATCAATATCTTTTAAATTGTTATCGCATTGAGTTTATTTGTCATATTGAGCTTTCAGAAGTAACTTTGGGACAGGTTGTTGGGCTTCGAAAAGCTCAACCTGACAATGCTCTTCTAATAGATCGAGAAGCTCAGGACAACTAGGTTATTTTGCATCTAAGAGATAGAATGCACCTTCGCTGATTACCGTATCTCCGTTGCTAAGGCCAGATAGGATTTGTACGTTATCCTTAGCTGTAATGCCGGTTTCTACGTAACGTTTTACATATTTATTTTTACCTATCTGTACCCATACATAACTTTTATCATTAAACTGAAGTACTGCTTTGGCTGGCACAAACAAGGTCTCGGCAGGGGTATCGACAAATTTTACGGTTACGTACATACCTGGTTTTAGGGCATGGTCTTTATTTTCGCAAACTATCAGTACTTGTACACTTCGGGTCTCTTCATCAACGATTTCATTTACATGATAAACCTTACCACTAATTTTTTTGCCCGGATAAGCGGCTACTTGTATTTCTGCTCCATCTAATTCATGTATAAAACGGATGTCTTTTTCTTTGACCATACCTGCTACCCATACTTTGTTCAGCTCAGCAACTTTGGCGTGTGGAGCGTCGTCGGCTTTGATATAATGTCCGTTTACTACATCGTTTTCTATGACTTCACCAGCAATGGGCGATCGTACAATGAAAGGCTGTCCAAATACCAGTTTGTTTACATCTACATTGAATATTTTGAGTGATGCAATTGCATTTTGGTAATCTTTTTCTTTTAGCTCAAAATTGGTTTTAGCTTCTTCCAAATCGCGTTCGGCCCCAACGCCATTAGCTTTAAGGTCTTGTTGCCTTTTTAAGATAAGTTGGGCATTTTGGTATTCTGATTTGGCCTGAAAGAAGGCTTTTTGGGCTTCAATAAATTCTGGAGAACTGATTTCGAAAAGCGGTGTTCCGGGTTTTGTTTTCATGCCCAATTGTAAATGAACAGCAGTTACTCTTCCTGAAAACGGAGGGGCAATTTCTGCATGCAAAGTGGGGATGGC
>DDEP01000012.1 GCA_002336465.1 Pedobacter sp. UBA1951 | reverse complement strand
GGGGATCCGCTGCAAATGGTAAAATATGCATTAGAGGCAACCAAGGCTCAGATTGAACAAAAACAGATACAGATAAGCTGTGAAGCAAAAGAGAGCCTGCCTAAAATTTATGTAGATATAGAGAAAACGGCTTGGGTACTGATTAATTTTATAACCAATGCGGTACGTTATTCATCAGAAGAAGGCAAAATTATCGTATCTGTAGTTCATGAAGCCAATCACTTAACCTTTTCAGTAGAAGATTTTGGCCCGGGTATTGAAAACCGTTATAGAGAAAAGATTTTTGATCGTTATTTCCAGATTCCGGGCAGTAATAAAACCGGAACAGGTTTGGGACTGGCCATCAGCAAAGATTTTATTGAAACACAGGGAGGGGTAATAGGAGTGGAAAGTACACCGGGTTATGGAAGCAAGTTCTACTTTTCTTTTCCTGTTGGGAACTAATTTGTCTGAGAGGCCTGAGGTGTCCATATCAGTTTAGAGGTGTCATAACCAGCATCCTCTGCAATTTTCAAGTATTTGTTGATTATGGTTTTAGGTATACTCCCTTCTCTTGAAAGCAACCATAAATAAGCTCGGTTTTTACCAGCAACTAAGGCATATTTGTAATCCTTGTCAATAGCAATTACATTGTATCCAGAATAAAACGGACCAAAGAAAGAAACTTCTAACATGCCTGTATGTTCATCCTTTACAAATCTAGCTTTTCCTACAATTGACCGCTCTTTGTTTTTAATCGTATCAAATCCACTATTGGTTACTTTGATACTACCATCGTTATTAAGATCATACTGAGCAGTTACATAAGTCTGGTTCTTTTCAAATCTGTGATCTAAGCGAGCAATCTCAAACCACTTACCTAAATATTTTGCCTTATCAAAATTTTCTACTGCCGTTAATCCTCTTGGTATGGTACGTTTAGATTTTAAAAGCAACGCAGTAGCAGCAAGGGCAAAAATACCTCCGGTTACGAAAAGTCTTTTTTTCATCAGTAATATCTTATTAAGGTAATAATGAAAATGTTCTTTAGGTATGCAACAAAATTTACGCTAATAAGTTTGAAAGAACAATGAATTAAATGGATGATAGATGCTTTTGTGCTCTTTATCAGTAGGTTTCAAGGGCAAATTTAAATGAATATTGTTTGTCAAATTTTTGTTACAAAAATTATTTTTTAAAAAAAATACTACTCTAAGTTTTATTATCTGAGAAAAATTTAGTTATTTTTGGGCTTACCCTTTCGGGGGTATGTTTTTCATAGGTAGATGTAGGGTCAGAAACAAGTTTTCTGGCCCTTTTTTGTGGCTTAATTTTATCTTTGCATTATCATGTTAAAAAAGAAGAAAATCATAATAGCCATAACCGGTGCAAGCGGTTCCATTTATGCCAAGTTATTGTTAGATGCTTTTCTAAAATTAGAGGCTCAAATAGACCGCGTAGCTGTGGTCATGTCTGATAATGCCAAACAGGTTTGGGAAACAGAACTTAATGATATAAGCTATCAGCAATATCCATTTACTTTTTACCATAAAATGGATTTTAATGCACCCTTTGCATCAGGTTCTGCCAAATACGACACTATGATCATCATACCTTGTTCAATGGGTACGGTAGGTAGGATAGCACATGGTATTTCCAATGATTTGATTACTCGGGCAGCCGATGTAGTTTTGAAAGAACGGAGAAAATTGATCACCGTTGTTAGAGATACTCCTTTTAATCTTATTCATTTACAAAACATGAAACTGGTAACTGAGGCAGGCGGAATCATCTGTCCGGCTGTACCATCTTTTTACAGCTTGCCCAAAACAATTGAAGAATTGGCGCAAACCGTAGTTGACAGGGTGATAGATTTGGCAGGATTAGAAAAGGAAAGCTTCCGTTGGAACGAAGAATAAGTAAAAGAATATTTCCTGCAATCCAATTGTAAGGATTTATATTGTTATTGCTTAAACCCCAATAGTAAAACCAAATTTTGTATCTTTGCAGCCTTAATGAAAAAAGTTGCATTTTATACTTTAGGCTGTAAGTTGAATTTCTCCGAAACTTCAACCATCGGGCGTTTATTTACCGATGCTGGTTACCGTGTGGTTGAATTTACCGAAGGAGCAGATGTATATGTGATCAATACCTGCTCTGTAACAGACCATGCCGATAAGAAATGCAGAAAAGTAGTTAAAGAAGCGCTTAAATATTCGCCGCATGCCTATGTAACCATTGTAGGTTGCTATGCGCAGTTAAAACCACAGGAAATTGCCGAAATAGAGGGCGTAGATATGGTTTTGGGAGCGGCAGAAAAATTCCGTATCGTAGAGTTTATTTCCGATTTAACCAAGCAACCTAAAGCCGTTGTACATCAGCAGGAAATAGAAAAAGTAAACCACAATTTTATTGCGGCTTATTCAATTGGCGATAGAACCCGTACTTTCTTAAAAGTGCAAGATGGTTGCGATTATCCTTGTACTTACTGTACCATTCCTTTAGCTAGAGGTGCAAGTCGTAGTGATACCATTGAAAACGTATTGGCTAAAGCAAAGCAAATTGCCGAAAGTGGTGTTAAAGAAATTGTACTTACAGGGGTTAATCTAGGCGATTTTGGGATCAGAAATGGCGAGAGAGAAGACCGTTTCTTTGATTTGGTTAAAGCACTTGACGAAGTAGAGGGCATAGAAAGGATACGCATATCTTCTATTGAGCCTAATCTTTTAAGCAATGAAATCATTGAGTTTGTAGCACAGTCAAAACGTTTTGTGCCGCATTTTCATATCCCTTTACAATCGGGTTCAAACAAGATATTAGGGTTGATGAAACGCCGTTACCGTCGTGAAC
>DDEP01000103.1:6257-12086 GCA_002336465.1 Pedobacter sp. UBA1951 | reverse complement strand
CGGGGCATATAAAGTAACCACAAATACAGGTAAAGAAATTACATTTTTAGATACCCCTGGTCACGAAGCGTTTACCGCAATGCGTGCCCGTGGTGCTAAAGTTGCAGATATTGCGATTATTGTAGTAGCAGCAGATGATGCTGTGATGCCTCAAACTAAAGAAGCAATTAACCACGCACAAGCTGCAGGTGTACCTTTAGTTTTTGCTTTCACTAAAATTGATAAACCGGGCGCTAATTCGGATAGAATTAGGGAGCAGTTATCAACCATGAATATCTTGGTTGAAGATTGGGGCGGTAAATATCAATCACAAGAAATATCTGGTAAAAGCGGCTTAAATGTAGATTTACTTTTAGATAAGGTATTGCTTGAGGCAGAATTACTAGAGCTTAAAGCTAATCCTGATAAGCGTGCTGTAGGTACTGTTATAGAGGCTACCTTAGATAAAGGCCGCGGTATTGTAACAACTGTTTTGGTACAAGGCGGAACGTTAAGGGTTGGGGATCCAATACTTGCGGGTAGTTACAGTGGTAAGGTAAAAGCATTATTTAATGAGCGTGGAGCTAAGGTAAATGAAGCTGGGCCATCAGTACCTGTACAGGTATTGGGTATGTCTGGTGCTCCTACCGCTGGTGATAGATTTAATGCTTTAGGAAGCGAAACAGAGGCGAGAGATATTGCGAATAAACGTTTACAATTAATGCGTGAGCAAGGTTTGCGTACGCAGAAACATATTACTCTTGCAGAGATTGGTCGTCGTTTGGCTATCGGTAACTTTAAAGAGTTGAACTTGATTATCAAAGGTGACGTAGATGGTTCTATTGAAGCATTGGCAGACTCTTTATTGAAGTTATCTACCGAAGAGATTCAGATTAATGTAATCAGTAAAGGTGTAGGTCAGATTTCAGAATCTGATGTGTTATTAGCTTCAGCATCTGATGCGATTATCGTTGGTTTCCAAGTGCGTCCATCGGCAGGTGCACGTAAATTAGCAGAGCAAGAGCAGATTGATATTCGCTTATACTCTATCATTTACGATGCGATTAATGAGATCAAGACCGCTATGGAGGGTATGTTGGCGCCTGAGTTTGAAGAGAAGATTGTGGCTAACGTTGAGATTAGAGAGACCTTCAAGATTTCTAAAGTGGGAACGATTGCAGGATGTATGGTATTGGATGGCAAGATCAGCAGAAATAGCAAAATCCGCATAATTAGAGATGGTGTGGTGATTTATACAGGTGAATTAGCTTCGTTGAAACGCTTTAAAGATGATGTAAAAGAAGTTTCTAAAGGTTACGAATGTGGTCTGAACATCCATAACTTTAATAATATTGAAGTTGGAGATATCATTGAGGCTTACGAACAAGTTGAGATTAAACGTAAATTGTAATACAAATTATACAGTTGAAAAGCGTTTTGGGATTTATCCCAAAACGCTTTTTTTATTGATATTAGCAAGTAAATGCAAAACACGGAATTAGCACAGGAGAAAAAGAATTTTGATTTTGTAGATACGATCAGATGTATTGCTATGATGGGTATTGTCTTTGAACATTCTGTTTATAGCAGCTCTTACACATACGATAATCTTTCTTTAAAATATATTGTATATATAAGTTTAATTCAGTTATCTAAATTTGGAACGATAGCTTTTTTTGTATTGGCGGGGTTTCTTTTGGGCAGCAAATTTGTTTCGTACTCTTCTTGGCAATATTTTAAGAGACGTCTCTCTACCGTATTTGTGCCATGGCTAATCTGGTCTAGTATTTTCATAGCAGTAGTTTTAATTCAGCAATATATTGTGCTAAAGGATAAATTTAATCTTGCAGAACTACTCCCTGAAAAAATAAAGATGACCTATTTGTACACGAATTATTGGTTCATTATAAATTTTTTATTCTGCATAGGCTTATTGCTCATTTTTAAACGCTTTTTATACAAATGGTGGCTTGGAGCTATATTTCTTGTCTGCTCACTGATATACAGTATAAATGTATATTTTGAGTGGTTTACCCCCTCGCACACCACTGCTATTTTTGGCTTTGTATTTTATCTTTGGCTTGGAGCCATCTTCAATAAAAATTGGTCTTATATAGAACAAAAGCTAAAACATATTTCTTATCCTGTAATCATTGCGCTGTTCATTTTATCCTTTGCTTGTTCGGTACTAGATAGTATGAATCTTATTCGTCATCAAAGTACTGATCCATACAATACACTAAGATTTAGCAATATTATATATTCTTTGATTACGATTGTATTATTGCTTAAAATCAAGAATTTTGGTTTTATTAAATACTTAAAACCAAGAGAAACTACATTTGGCGTATATCTGATTCATTATATATTAGTGACCAATCTTCTTCCTGAGATATTCAGACCATTTAAACTTCCTCTAATGCAAGATATGTCTTTGGCAGGAATGCTTGCTTATGTTTGCTGTAGGTTTATCATTGTATATGGCATAACATTATTTCTGATAAAAGGTATTTCAAGAAGTAGATTAAAGTGGATTATTGGTAGGTAGTAAAAATTAAAGTTCATGTTACAGTACAACAGAGAAATACCGGTTCTTCTTCTGGTCTTTAATAGGCCTGATACTACCGAGCTTGTTTTTGAAGAGATTAAAAAGGCACAGCCGAGAAAACTATATGTTGCCTCTGATGGCGCCAGAAATGAGAAAGAGGCTGAGAAAGTAGCTTTAGTAAGAGCTATTGTAGAGAAGGTAAATTGGGATTGTGAAGTAAAGACACGGTTTAATGAAAATAATTTAGGCTGTAGAGAGGCTGTGAGCAGTGCAATTTCATGGTTCTTTAAAAATGAGGAAAAAGGTATTGTACTGGAAGATGATTGTCTGCCTTCGAAAAGCTTTTTTGGCTTTTGTAGCTCAATGCTTGAAAAATATAAAAATGATGATAGAATAGGTCACATTGGTGGAGCTAATTTTCAGGACGGAAATATAATTGGAGACGGATCATATTACTATTCAAGGCTAACACATGTTTGGGGATGGGCTGGATGGAGAAGAGTTTGGGAAACGTATGACGTAGATATGAAAAGCTTTGAGCATTTTAATGTTATGGAATTTGAAAACCTAGCCAGTCACGCCGCTTACAGTCAGATTTGGTATAGAAATCTTGAAGCCACTTATAAAAAAGAAATCAATACTTGGGATTATCAATATGCTTATTGTAACTTGATAAACAATAGGCTAAGCATTATTCCTAATGTTAATTTAATTAAGAATATTGGATTTGGTCCTGATGCAACCCATACTTTTGGCGTACACCCTCATGCTGATCTACCTGTTTACGAATTGGAAGAAATTAAGGATCCAAGCTTCTTTATGCCCAATGCACAGGCAGATCTCTTTACCCAAAGCGTAGAACATCCTATAATTAAGGAAGTAAAAAAAGGATTGTTATCTAGAGCGTGGAAAAAAATAAAAGCTAGTCTTAAAGGGGCAAAATAGTTATAAACTGTGGTACAGGTTTAGAGTTTTGTCAATACAGGCCTGTATAGGGTATTGAGTTAGTTTTTCTTTTCCGAGTGTTACTAAGTTCTGGGCAAGGTTTTTATCTTCAAGTATCTTATCAAGAAAGAATATTAAAGATTCGAGGTTGTTGTCTTCAAAGTAAAGTGCTCCTTCTGCAGCTATTTCTTTGAAACAGTCATTGTTATTTAGCAATACAGGACAATCATTGTTAAATGCTTCTAATATAGGGAAGCCAAAGCCTTCATAGCTCGAAGGATAAACGAAACATTGAGCTTTATGGTAAAGCGTATTGAGTTGCTCGTCGGTTGGATTGATATGCATTACTCTGTCAGAAAGTTTTTTTCGGTACAGGTATTCAGAATCTCCGTAGGCTAGATTTCCTCCACCAGCTAATACCAATGAAATATCAGGGTATTTTTTGGCAATTTGCTCAAAGGCATCAATGAAAAAGAAAAAATTCTTGTAAGACCATCTGCCGCCGACATATAAAATGTAATTTTTAGGCAGATTTTCTACATCAGCATATACTGGAGATATGAGGTCCATGCCATGATATATGACCTCTATTTTGTTTTCAGATACATTTGTGAACTTGAGTATATCCACTTTTGTTTTTTCTGATATTGCAATTAACTTGTCTGCTTTTTCCATTACCATACGTTTGTAATAAGGTGTAGGGTCATCTGCCGGAAATAGATGAGGCAAAGCTTCATAAGTCATGTCGTGAACGGTAACTACCGTTGGCTTCTTTATAAGAGGTAAATAATAAGGATCAAAATAGGTTGGATGAAAAATATCAAAGTTATTTTGTTTGATTACTTTTTTTGAATAAGATTTATTGCGCTTTAAAATCTTTTTTTGTGAATTGAACAAGAATTTAAAATTTCCTATCACAGAAGGCAAATCATGCTTTTCCAGATACATATTCTCACTGTAAAGTGCAGATAAGATATAATCATCTTCAGGTGTTTCACGAACGCCATTTATGAGATATTTAAAATAACGAGAAATCCCTCCGGCTTTTTGTGTAGTAAAGATTTGATGGTCATAGCATATTTTCATATTCTTATCGTAATTACCGTAAGAGCTTTATGAGCCCTTTAACCAAGGTCCACTTCAACTTATTATTGTTTTTTAAATATAGCAGTTGTTTGAGATATTTATCGTTATATGCGTTTAGTAGTTGATAGTCATTTTTAAAATTGCTGAAGAACTTATCTATTGTCTGATCTCTTTCCTTGTGCATGGCAGGATGATTTTCTGTGTTTGAAGAGATTCCTGCGCCATCATAGTTAGAGATGATTAGATTTAGGTGCTGATAAGTAGCATCATATCTAAAAATAGCGATGATAAAAAATTCCCAGTCAGAAACGATCTTATAAGCCTCGTTATACAACCCAATTTTATCAAATAGAGATTTTTTGATGAAACTAGCCTGATGAGATAAATTGAATCTATAGAAATAACTAAAATCTAATTGCTGCGGAAAATCTACTTTTTTAGTTGTTCCATCAGGTTCTTCATAAATAATATCGCCGTAATAAATATCTACAGAGTGAGTCATTAATTTAGAAGCCTCGCTTAAAGTTGTTGAATGGTGTAGGCAATCTCCGGCATTTAAGAAAAGAAGATATTCGCCTTTGGCTTTTTGAATACCTTTATTCATTGCGTGGTAAATACCATTGTCGGGTTCGCTTACCCAAAAATCAATTTTATGATTATACTCCTGTAAAAGGTCTTTACTCCCGTCAGAACTTCCTCCATCTATTACTAAAAACTCAAATTCGGTAAAAGATTGTTCAATTACACTTAGAATGGTTTTTCTCAAACCCTCTCTATCATTAAAATTTACAGTGATGATGGAAATTTTCATAAAGATGAATGCTAAAATAAAATGTCTTTAAGCTGCTGGGTTACAGATTCGGGCGAATATTTAGCAATGGCATTTAAGGAGTTCTCATGTATTCTCTGCCACAATGCTTCGTTGTCATATAAGCGAACAATTTTTGCCGCAAACTTAGCGGTGTCATCAGCCACCATACAATTCTCCCCATCATTTAAGTACATACCTTCTACGCCAATCTCGGTTGATACAACAGGAAGTCCAAATTCTAGGCTCTGTCCAATCTTTCCTTTCATTCCGGCCCCAAAACGTAAAGGAGCAACAAATATGCGTGAATTTAGAAAAAAAGGAGCAACATCTTCTATATAACCGGGCACTATAACACTATTTGCTGCCAAACCCAAAATATCTTCAGTTGGATTGCTACCCAAGAGAAATACTTTGATATATGGATGTGTTTGCCAAACAATAGGCATGATTTCTTTAATTA
>DDEP01000103.1:0-6205 GCA_002336465.1 Pedobacter sp. UBA1951 | reverse complement strand
GCGATGTTGTGTTGGTTAAGAATTTCTTTTTCAACATCGGTTACTGTAATGGTGTAATCGGCAAGGTTTGCCAGTTTAAGTTCTTTTTCCTTAAGCTTATCAATGTTGTTATCGATCACTAAAGAAACACTACTGCTAACCTGCTTAGCCCTTTGCTCTCGTATAAAATGAAGGTCCACAGTATCATATATCCATTTGATATTGGGATTTGTTTGTTTAATATGCTGACCGTAGATTTCATTCATATCCGGACGAGAGATCCATGCAAAATTAATTGTAGGTAGGTACTGATCTAATTTAGAGAATTGTTTCTCTCTATGATAATGACCTTTAAAGACCCTTATACCCAAATTTACTAGGTCATTATAGTATTTTTCTGTGGTTATTGCCTCGTGAGCTAGAAAATAAACGGTAAGGTTCAGGGATTTGAAAATTTTAATCAACTCGAAAAGCCTTCTTGAACCCGAGTCTTTATCTGGAGTTGGATATACGGCATCGACAACTAAAATTGACAGACCTGATTTCTTTTGATTTGTAAGGTCAGCCGGTTTTTTGTCTAAAACAATCTCGGGCGTTTCATCGCTGTATGTAGCAAAAGCTAACAGAGGATGATAATAAATAGGCTTGTTTAAAAAGGCACATAGATCAGCACTTAGTTTAGCTAAGCTTTGCATCCAGTTATTGGCCTCTAAAATGAAGTCTTCCAGAGCAAGGAAATCAGACGTTTTGACAAATAAGGTTTCGGTAGCTAATTCTACGGGTTTAATATAATTAAACTCGAAATCGTTAGGGTTGGAATAAAGCCCTTGCAAAATTACCTTTTGGTTATCATATTTTGCTCCCGTATATTTTAGCAAACCATTGCTTGCAAAAATTATCTTGGGGGTCAATACACCAAAATCATCGACAGATTGAAGGCAATTAGCAAGAAAATTGTTCAATGACTGATGATATGCACTCATTAGAAAAGTGTATTGCGCATTTATATTTTTTGCTAGAGAGTCTTTGTCAATAGCGGTTGGTAGTACCTGCTTTATATTATCAGGTAAGTTGAGTAGCTCATTCGTAATTACAACAAGCTCATAATCTATTGAGCTTACCTTGTTCTCAATACTTGCTAAACAATTGTGTAAATATTTTTCAGGACAATTTACAGCGTTAATAATAATACAAACAAAGGGATCGTTAAAAACGGCTGGTTTATAAGTTGCACTGAAAAAACTTTCGCTTGGTTTGATATCGCTCAGGAAAAAGGAGAGCCTTGGCTTTTGGCTTTTTGCTATACCTAAAGCTAGAATATGATAAACGAGCATATAAGCCCATTTTTCTAAAATGATAAAGATTAATTTTAAAGAGATAATTTTTTGATTGCCGAAATAGACCGTTGCGGCCGCATAACTTAAGGTAATCGCCTTTTTTTTAAGTTTAAGCCTTATTCTGTCTATTTTCATTTCTTTTTCTTTTTAAACAAGCCTCTGATCAGTAGGAACAATTCCCTTCCGTAGTAAAACGCCAGTACATCAAAAGGAAATACCTGATGCAAGATACTTTTCTTATCTCTTATAAAATCTTGGTCGTCATTGTTGCCCGAAGAGCCCTTGTCATTAAATTTCGCTATGATAATATCACGGTAGTGGAATTTATAATTTGTTTTAAAGAACAACCGGATGTTGAGGTTATAATCTGCCCAAAGCTTATATTTTGTGTCATAGCTGAAGTGCTTAAAAACTTCTTTGGGATAGAAAACTGTTTGATGGTTAAAGTTATGTTTTGCCAGTTTATACCTGTTCATTTTCCTAAAACGAATGGTTTTGCGATGGATATAAAAAGCATTCCCATAAATAATATCGGTATGTTGGTTAAAATGCCCATTAGAAAAGATGCTGGCTAATACATCGCTATTGTAAAGGGCATCATCAGAGCCCAAGAAATATATCCAATCGCCTGAGCAATAACCTAGAGCTTTGTTCATGGCATCGTATATACCCGCATCTTTTTCAGAAATAAGTATGTCTATTTGATTTCCGAAACTTTCAAGTATTTCTGTCGTCCCGTCAGTAGAGAGGTTATTTATAATGACTAGCTCCTTGTTAGGATAGGTTTGCTCCACTACACTTTTTATCACATTCTCAATGGTTGAAACTGCATTGAAAACAGGAATAACAATACTGATTTTAGGGAGATTACCTGTCATTATTTCTTTAAAAGCTTTTTAAGAAAGGATTTTTTCTTGGTATATGCCCATTTGAACTGTTCAAATTTTTCAACCCCGGCCTCAATCATCTCCTGTTGGTAAATATCATAAACAGGTTTAACGTCGGGATTGCTGGCAAAGGTATATCTATAATGTCTTGATATCTCGTGTTGCTTATAATTGTAAGAACTAAAATGGTAGAATACAAGATTACTTTCTTGATTAACCATAAAAGAAGAATCGCTTTTGCTACTTAAACTTCGTTCATGTAAATTCCAAGGCCCCATATTGTAGCCTTTATCTAATATAATAAACGTTTCCTTCGGATGGAAGAGAGGGATATAATTCATCCATAGCTGGTCTACAAAAAAACCATATTTTGGATTATTAAACCCCATTTTTAGGCAGCGGTCTTCCCACCAATCAAGAGTGGCGGCGGCGGCCTCCGATTTTTTTAGTCCTAGATAACCTAAATTATACAGGCCATGACGCAAGAAAAGATTTTCATTAGGAGATCCTTCCTGCCACTTAATAGGGTTAAAAATGTGAGGTGTGAGCAATATAGATGCCTGCTCAAAATATGAATCAAGGTTGTTCAAAGATGAAAATAACCTAATGTCAGGATCAAAGTAATGGACGATTTCTGCTGCATATTTTGAAAACAGATATTTGAAGCAACTGGCTTTAATCCCGGTACTAAGTTCAACCACATCAAATTTCTTTTTAAGGTCCTCACAATCTATAGGAAGGTCTTGCCAATTAACGAAATTGATGTTTTCGAGCTTGTCATATTCTATTTCAGGGCTAAATTCATCAGCTAAGAATAAATAAAATTCATAATCTGGGGCAATATTCTTAACTGATTTTGCAAGAACACTTGCCTGTGCAAGATAGTTATTGGTACAAACTGTAAATATAATTTTTGGCGAATTCATGTATCTATTCATTAAAAGCTTGCATCTCTATCAAGCGATTGTATAAGCCCTTTTGTGCAATCAGTTCAGCATGAGAGCCTTCTTCTACAATTTTACCTTTGTCTAAAACAACAATCTTATCGGCATGTTGTATGGTGCTTAATCTGTGTGCAATTACTATAGAAGTTCGGTTTTGCATTAGATTATTCAGCGCATTTTGTACCAGTTTCTCAGATTCAGTATCTAAGGCAGAAGTTGCTTCGTCTAGCAACATAATAGGAGGATTGGCTAATACAGCTCTGGCAATACATATTCTTTGTTTTTGCCCGCCAGATAATTTATTACCTCTGTCTCCTACATTGGTTTGATAACCAGCTTCAGTTTCCATAATGAATCCATGAGCATTGGCTACTTTTGCTGCGGCAATTACTTCTTGCTCTGAGGCATTAGGGTTAGCAAAAGCAATGTTATTGAAAATAGAATCATTGAACAGAAAAGAATCCTGATTAACTAAGCCCATTTGAGATCGTATACTTTCAACGGTAAGGTCTGTATAATTATTCCCGTCAATTTTAATGGCGCCACTCTTAGGATCATGAAAGCGAGGAATTAAATCAAGTAAGGTACTTTTACCACCTCCTGATGGGCCTACCAAAGCAACTGTTTTTCCTTTTTCTATGGTTAAGTTGATTTGTTTTAAGATTTCTATTTCTCCATAGTTAAAGCTCACATTTTCAAGCGTGATCTTTTCATTAAAAGAACTTAAAGTTTTGGCATCAGATTGATCAGTAAATGCAGGTTTGGTATCTATAAGGTCTAAAACTCTCTCGCCAGCAGCAATCCCGGAGTGTATACCGCTAAAAGAATCAGTAAGCGCTTTGGCCGGACGCATAACCTGTGAGAATATGGCAATGTAACCAATGAACTGACTGGTAGATAAAGCTCCTGAATCTCCGCTAATGATTAGATTTCCGCCATACCAAACAATCATAGAAACCATTAATACACCTAAAAACTCAGAAACAGGAGAGCCTAATTGTTGTCTGCGTACCATTTTGCGGTTAATGTTTGAGTAAAAAACGTTTTCCTCATGGAACTTTTCCTTAATCCGCTGTGTGCCGTTAAAAGCCTTGATAATTTTTATGCCGCCTAAAGCTTCATCTAAGAAACCAATCATTTTTGCAAAAGATTCATGCGCTTCTTTAGCTTGCTGTTTTAATCGCTTTACAATTTTGCTAATGATAAAAGCCGAAATAGGGATAACCAATAAAGAGAATAGAGTTAATTTTACAGAGATAGAAAGTAATACTAAAATGTAAAATATAAGGGTAAGAGGTTCTTTAAAAACAACCTGTAGGGTATTGGTAACCGTATATTGTACTACTTGTACATCTGAAGCAACCTTTGAGATGATATCGCCCTTTTTTTCATTGCTGAAGTACCCCACATGCAAATTCATTACATTATTGAATACGGTTTTACGCAGATTTAATAACGTATGTACTCTTAAATCTTCCATGTACCGTTGAGAAAAATATCTAAATAAATTAGATAATAGTACTGAAACAACAATAACCATACAAACATAGCTAAGTGTGGCCGATTGCCCATTGGTAACTATAGACTGATTTACGAAGTCTTTAAGCTGAGAGGTAATATCAAAAGAAGAGGTTGCTTTATTAGCAACAGAAGTAATAGATGAAGATCCTTTGGATATTAACGTTTCAAATAAAGGAACAAGTAAAGTAAGATTTAATGTGCCAAAAATGATGGATAACAGCGTTGCAATAACATAAGGAATAGCAAATTTCTCTATAGGTTTTGCAAATGATAATAGTCTAAAATATGTTTTCATTCAATATTCTGAAAGTTAGCAAAGGTACGGTTTTTAATAAAATCTTTATTGTAGCCAAAATTTAAAGATAAGCCAACAATTTAAATTATTATGTTTGTTTAATTATGCTTGCAATTAAATTACAAGAATTCATACATAATATTTCTATCGGCGATTTTAAGACTATAGCTAGAGCGCTTACTCTCGTCGAAAATGATATTTATCCTTCAGAAGAGTTATTGAAATCTTTAAATTACCATAGCTCAACTCCTGTTATAGGTATAACTGGTCCTCCCGGAGCAGGAAAAAGTACATTGGTAAATGCTATCGTTTCTTCTTTAACTTCTGATGGAAAGAAAGTAGCGGTTTTGGCTATTGATCCAACTTCTCCGTTTAATTTAGGATCTTTACTTGGAGATCGGATAAGAATGGTTAAGAATTTTAATAACCCTAACTTATTTATCAGGTCTTTAGCAACTAGAGGATCTTTAGGTGGGGTTTCTGAAAAAACCTTGGAAATGATAGATGTTCTGAGGGCATCCAATTTTGATTTGATTATTATCGAGACGGTTGGGGTAGGGCAGTCTGAAATAGAAATTGCTGGTCTGGCAGATAAAACTATATTGGTTCTGGTGCCGGAAGCCGGAGATGAGATACAACATATTAAATCGGGCCTAATGGAAGTAGCCAATGCGTTTGTAGTAAATAAGGCAGATAGAGAGGGCGCGGATAGCTTTGCTAATAGTTTGACAAAAATGGTTAGAGAGCAACACCAAAAGATACCTGTCTTTAAAACTGTAGCAGAAAAAAGTGAAGGCATAACCAGCCTTATAAAATGGATAGAAAAGCCCTTTGAACAGGATTCGACTAGGAGAAATATATTAATAACACAAAAAGCACTTAAAATCATTCAGCAGAAAAAAATGGCTCATATTAAAACAGATGCCTTATATAGTTCTATAGCAGATGCGATGAAAGGGTCTCATTTTAATATCTACCGATTTGTTGAGGAATGGTTGAAAATAAATGATTAAGGCGTATTGTAAACAACAACTGTCTAAAAAGCAGGTCAATCAAAATAAATTTATTGGGGCAAATAAAAGCTAATAAATAATAAATAATAAAAAACAATAAAAAACAATAGATTTTTTAAAGGATAGTAATTTTGGAACGGTGTTTGTGTTTCATTTTGAGAATTTGAAAAATTGTTTAATTTTGTAGAGCAAAAAATTATACAATAGAAATATTTTGTTTAACCTTAAA
>DDEP01000045.1 GCA_002336465.1 Pedobacter sp. UBA1951 | reverse complement strand
TTTTAACTCTTTTATAGCCCCTTCTGTAAAAGTTACTGGTGCAAATGTGGTATCAACTGCGTTACTCATTTTATTTCTATTTACGATTAACAAATATAAATATTTATGTACATTTTTGTCCTTAGCTTTGTTAATATTACGGTAAATAAACAAATTCAATGAATCTTAATCAGCTCATATTACAGATTGTAGCCATAGCTTTAGGGGGATCTTTTACAGCTTATATGGGATACTTGTTAATTAAAGGAGACTTGCAGAACTATTTTAAATTAAAAGCAGATAAAAATCAAAATAACGATCGTCAAACCCTCTTGTCTTTGCGTTTACAAGCATATGAACGTTTAACCATATTTGTAGATAGGATCAATCCGTCTAACTTGTTGATAAGATTACATCAACAGGGCATAGATATAACTACGTTACAAGCCGTAGCGCTAAATGAGATTAATGCTGAATATCAGCACAACATAACCCAGCAACTTTATATTGATGGAACTACATGGAATGTTATCAGAAAACTTAAGGATGATACCATTGCAATGATCAACAATGCGGTTAATGGCTTAGCTGAAGATAAAAGCGGGGTAGATATGAGTAAAAAGATTCTTCATCATATGAGTAATATTGATGAAAATCCATATGAACTTACATTGGGTTTGCTGAGAAAAGACGTAGCTAAGCTATTCTAAAACGTACTAGAGAATGACAGAAAAAGAAATAAAAACCACATCAGGTATTGAAATAAAGCCTCTATATACTTTTGAGAAAGAGCATAAGGAATTGCCGGGGCAATTTCCGTTTACCCGAGGGATACAAAAGGATATGTACCGCGGACGTTTATGGACCATGCGCCAATATGCTGGTTTTTCTACAGCAGAAGAATCTAATAAACGTTACCATTATCTTTTGGCACAGGGAACCATGGGGCTTTCGGTAGCCTTTGATTTACCCACGCAGATTGGTTATGATTCAGATCATCAAATGGCAGAAGGCGAAGTAGGGAAAGTGGGTGTAGCCATAGATTCATTAAAAGACATGGAAATTCTTTTTGACGGTATAGAGTTGCAAAAGATAACCACATCTATGACCATAAATGCAACGGCCTCTATTTTGCTGGCTATGTATATTGCTTTGGCCAAAAAACAAGGAGCAGATCTGCAACAGATTTCAGGAACCATACAAAATGATATATTAAAAGAATATGCGGCACGTGGTACTTATATCTATCCGCCAAAGCCTTCTATGCGTATCATAACAGATATATTTGAGTATTGCAGTAAAGATTTGCCAAAATGGAATACCATATCTATATCGGGTTACCATATCAGAGAAGCAGGCTCAACAGCTGTGCAGGAACTGGCATTTACCTTATCTAATGGTAAAGCATATTTAAAAGCAGCGTTAGAAAAAGGACTTGATATCAATGTATTTGCTAAGAGGTTATCTTTTTTCTTTAACTGTCATAATAATTTCTTTGAAGAGATTGCCAAATTTAGGGCTGCTCGTAGAATGTGGGCAAATATTACCAAATCATTGGGTGCTACCGATCCAAAAGCGATGATGTTACGTTTTCATACGCAAACGGGAGGGTCAACCTTAACGGCACAGCAACCTTTAAACAATGTAGTAAGAGTATCTAATCAGGCTTTAGCAGCGGTTTTAGGAGGGACACAATCTTTACATACCAATGGTTATGATGAGGCTTTGTCGTTACCTACAGAAGCAGCGGCTAAAATTGCCTTACGTACGCAACAGATTATTGCTTTCGAAACCGGCGTTACAGAAACGGTTGATCCTTTAGCGGGTTCTTATTTTGTAGAAGAGTTGACAGATCAGATAGAACAGGCTGCCAATATATATATGGATAAGATAGATGTAATGGGCGGCTCTGTTACAGCAATAGAAAACGGATATATACAACAAGAGATAGCCAACTCATCTTATCAGTATCAAAAAGAAATTGAAAATGCAGATCGTATAATTGTAGGTGTAAATAAATTTGTTCAGGATAAAGAGGAATTAAATGATGTGCTGAAAATAGATGACTCTATTAGACAGGTACAGGTGCAAAAATTAATAAATCTGAGAGCGGAACGTAACAACGAAGAAGTAGCCGAAAAGCTGCAGCAGTTAAAAAACGCTGCAAAATCTGATCAGAACCTAATGCCTTTTATTTTAGCTGCGGTAGAAAGCTATGCTACGCTTGGTGAGATAGCAGATACCATGAGAGAAGTGTTTGGAGAGTATTGAAATTTATGTTAAAAAATAGTTATCCACATTAAAAATTTAGGTTAAGCCTATTATGCTATTGTTGATTAAGTAGTTACGAATTAATTCTAAATTTTATTTTTTTTGTGGATAATTTTTTGAATATTCGAGTTCGCAAAAGCGCTCTGATAAGTGCCGCTTCTTAGGACTGAAAACCAATAAATTATAATAATTACTATGGAAAAAACTTGTACAGAAGTATGGAATAATTGCCTCCAAATCATTAAAGACAATATCCCTAACCAAAGTTTTAAAACTTGGTTCGAGCCGATATCAGCTTTAAAATTAGAAGGTAAAGTTTTAACCATCCAGGTACCAAGTTTATTCTTTTATGAGTGGTTAGAAGAGCACTATGTTGGACTGCTTAGAAAAACAGTAAAGAAACAACTGGGCGAAGAGGGACGCTTAGAGTATAATATAGTAGTAGATAATTCTTCGAGCACAGGATCCCCTTATACCACTAACATACCGTCAAACGGAAATGGGGCAGAGGCTAAAAATCAGTCTATGCCTATTCCGGTAGCTATCAATAAAGACATTAAGAACCCGTTCATTATACCAGGGCTTAAAAAGTTAAACGTAGATCCTCAATTAAACCCTAATTATACTTTTGATAATTATATTGAAGGAGATTGTAACCGTTTAGCCAGATCGGCAGGTTATGCTGTAGCTGCAAAACCGGGAGGCACTTCTTTTAATCCTTTGATGATATATGGTGGCGTAGGTTTAGGTAAAACTCACTTAGCTCAGGCTATAGGTAATGAAATTAAGCGTAACCTACCTGATAAGTTGGTTATTTATGTTTCCTGTGAGAAATTCTGCCAGCAATTTGTTGACTCATTAAAGAATAACACAATTAACGATTTTGTTAATTTCTATCAAGCAATGGATGTAATCATTATGGATGACGTACATAATTTTGCCGGAAAAGAAAAGACACAAGATATTTTCTTCCATATCTTTAACCATTTACACCAATCAGGTAAACAAATCATCTTAACATCTGATAAAGCTCCTAGAGACTTAGCTGGATTAGAAGAACGTTTATTGAGCAGATTTAAATGGGGATTGTCGGCAGATTTACAGGTACCTGATCTTGAAACCAGAGTAGCCATTCTTAAAAAGAAAATGTATGCCGATGGTATAGAATTACCTGGAGAAGTAATAGAATATGTTGCGCACAACATAGACAATAATGTAAGAGAGCTTGAAGGTGCAATGGTTTCTTTGCTTGCACAGTCAACTTTAAATAAGAAAGACATNNGTAGAAATGGTAAAATCACAGACCCGCAAGCGCGAGATTGTACAGGCACGTCAAATATCTATGTACTTATCTAAAAGCCATACCAAATCTTCATTAAAAACCATTGGTGCATTTTTTGGTGGTCGCGATCACTCAACCGTAATCTATGCTTGCCAAACCGTAGAAGACTTGATAGAAACAGACAAGAAGTTTAAAGCTTATGTTAACGACATACAGAAAAAGCTTAAAATGAGTTAAAATATAACTTAAAAGAGAAAAGCCCTTAATAATTTATTAAGGGCTTTTTATTTGGACAATTTCTTTAAAAATTATTTACTGCCACTTTCTTCTGTTTCTTCCAGCTTGCCTTCTTTATTTCGCTTTAACTTAACCACTGGTTTTTCCTGTGTACCTACTACGCTTAAAGGAATGCCGATGATACCGAAAGGAGGTAAGCCTAGCCTACCACTTAAATTTAATTTTCCATCAAAACTTACCTGTCCTTCAAAACGAGGTCTGAAACCTGCTATTTTCATTTTAGTACGTTCTATAGTAATGATATTATTTTTAATGGCAGATTTTATTTCTATGTCTTTTAAATGAGGATTGTTTAAACTATCTCGGCCGGTTGTTTTGCTCACGGCATTTATCATCTTAAATCCTGCAAGTTTTACGTCTTTTAAGGTCAGAACCCCTCCACCTTTAATTGAAGGAAAAATAGGGTACATTTTATCATTTAATTTACCGCTCAATTGGTAATCCAACCCAACAATACCTTTAACTTTCGAAGCAGATGAAACCATATCCTTGAAAAGCTGTATTTCTTTGTAGGCTCTTGAGATATCAAAGTTTTCTGCAGCAAGTTTAAAATCAAATGCAGCTGTTAATGGAGATAAGCTTTTGTACATTGCATTCATGTTAACGTTTGCACCTGCCAATTCAAAGCCAGTTTCGTTAAGGTTTATGCTACCGTTGCTGATTTGCATATTGCCTTTGGCATTTTTAATATTTAAGCCGTTATAAAGAACCTGTTTTGCATTGGCTTGGAAAATGATGTCTAAGTTACTAGGGACCAATATTACGCCCTTGGCACTCGATTTATTCGCTTGTGCATTGTTATCATCGGCAAAGACCATAAACTCATCAGCCACGAGCTTATTGCTATTCAACACAAATTTTCCTTTGAGTTTCTCTTTATCATCAAATACATAGTTGATGTAATTATTCAGGTCGCCATTAAGATTGAAATCTGATGAACCGTATGAGGCTTTAAATTCATCAAACTTTAAGGCCGAAGGTGTAAAAGAAAATTTTCCGCTGCTGATCATAAAACTTTTCGGAAAAATATCTGTGTTAATATCAAGGTCTTTAATGCGCATAACGCCACTATTGTTTAACCTGTTATACCTACCTGCCATGGCATCGCTTTGAATACCTTTTAATGAAAAATTAGTATAGATAAAACCTTTAACCTGATAACCTTTAACTGCAAATACTTTATAGATTTTTCCAATATCCAAGCTGCCTCTCGAAGCAATATCGTATGAAACATTGTCTAAATTATTAACCTGTGCTTTTAACAAGAAAGGCTGGTTGGCCATTTCAAATGAAATAGGTTTAATATTTAAGGAGGTGCCTTTAAGTGTGCCATCTGTATTTATGATCATGGCATCTATATTGATTTTTTCAAGGGCTTCACTAAAGTTGGCAGTTTTAATATAGCCTTCGTCAAGTTTAACCGAGGTTGTGGTTACAGGAAATTGCTTTTTTAATTTGTTATAAGAGCCCTTACTGTTTAGGTCTATAGAGAGTTTCCCTTTTAAGATTAGATTTTTAATCGGGTAGAAATTTTTGATTTCGGCAAAATTGATTGCTGTTTTTAATCCTGCATCAATCGTAAAATTGTTAATCGTTTGTAAACGTGCATATCCTTTAATATAATTAGACATCGCATTTACATCTACATCATTAAAAGCCAATATCGTGTTCTTGTAATCTCCATCATTATTGCGACCCGTAAAGTTAAAACTGATTTTGTCAATGGCCGATGGTAAGACTGCGTATTTAAAATACCCATTGGTTAGTACTATGCTCGCATCAAAACGAGGTACAGTTGCAATAACGGTATCAATTTTTCTGATTCCGCTTTTAACAACCTTTTTGCTAAATTTCCCATCAGCATTGATATTCATAACCAATTTACCTTTCATGATTACGCTATCTAAGTTGATGATTTTAGCCCAATTATCAAGATTGATGTTAGAACGGGTACGCGTATAAATTTCGGGTTCTTTTAAACCTTTTATTTTTGTTACCGAGGCAAAAAAATCTTTATCTATATTAAAGAACAAACTATCCATATTTACATTTAAACTATCTGGGTTAAGACCCGGAAGAGAAGTATGTAGATTAAGGAATAAGTTCTTAATGGTTTGTGGGGTATTGGGGTTAGTGATTTGCCCGTCCCTGATCTTCATGTTAAAGGTTAAAGAAGGCATGGTGTGATTATGGGCAATGTATTTTCCAACTAAAGCTGCATCAATTTCTCCATATCCCTTAATTTTTGTGCGTTCCATACGGTCGGCTATTTCTGGAGGAAGTGCTGAAAAAATACCTTGTAGGTCGGTTTCTTTAGCTTTAGTCCTGAAATCTAGATCATATCCATCTTTTAAAAAAGAGAACCTACCTACAAACTGGATAGGCAAGTCATTAATGCGCAGGTTATTTTCATCAAAAATAAGGTCAAGAGAATTGGTATTTATTTTAGTAACAAGTTTAGCGTTTAGTTTCTTGTTCAATAAATATGGCGTATTTGCATAATAAATATTTGCACTCTTTATTTTTAAGCGACTTTTTAGATCAAATATGGCATGACTTAAATCGCCTGTTCCGCTGTAATTAAGTTCTTCTGCCTTGATCAACATCGGTATAGATTTATCGTTGTACAGCAGATTGGTATTTTTGATATAAATACCGCTGATTTTTAAAGCTGTACTACTTGTATCGCTAGGCTTGTCTGTTGTTGTTTTACTTTCGTAAACATTATAATTTGCCCTACCTGCAGAGTCCGCTAATATATTGATCTTACCATTGTCAATATAGAATTTATCTACTTTGATCTGTTTGCCAAATAAAGAAAACAAGTCTACACCTAATGATAATTGCTCGGCATACAATAAAGTATCATTTTTAAATGGCTCAGAGCCTTTGAGTAAAAATGAGTTTAAATTTAGCGTAAGTGAAGGGAAGTGGCTAAAAAAAGACAGACTTGTGCTTTTGAATGCAACCTC
>DDEP01000008.1 GCA_002336465.1 Pedobacter sp. UBA1951 | reverse complement strand
AGCTTGTTACAAAGTCCTTTTTCCTTTTACCGTAACATTGGAACTGCCATCGTTAAAAGTGCCTATAAAAGCATCACCGTTCATGGTGGCAATTTCTGTACTGGTGCCATTTCCCCAATACAATTTATCATTCACATAACTTCCACCAATATCTGTAGAGGTAGTTTTTCCATCTTGTCTCGATTTTCCGGTCCAGCCTTTTAACAGCGTTGATACAATAATGTTAAATCTTCCGGCTTCTTTGTCAGAAGTACTATAAGTTCCCTCGTAGCATCTCACCAATGCAGTAGAAGTTTCTTTGGCTATGCTAAATATGGGGTTAGAATGGCCAGGAATACTCGCTGCAACAATGGTAGCTCCAGTTCCCGATCCGCTTACCGAGAAAGTAACAGAAGCTTCCTGCCCATTTAATGTACCTTTAAACGGAGCCACATAAAGTTGACCTGCAGCCCAAGCTACTGTAGAGGTTAAAGTAACTTTTGTACCGTCTATAATCATGGTCGCGGTAATAGAATTGCTACTGGTATTGGCTATATCAAACTTAATGGTTCCTGATGAGCCTATGATCACACCTTTATAGATACCTTTGCTGCTATTGTCATTGGCAGCTATACCTTCTGGAGTTTGCGAGCATGAGGCACATACGTATTTTTCTTCAACATTATCTTTCTTCTTTTTGCACGAAATTGTAAAAAGCAACAAGCTTGCGCAGCTTAACATTAATAATTTTCTCATGGTTTTCATGTTTTTAGTTTTGTTTACGATTAATTTTCTGAAACCAAAAGTATAAGCCAATAAGCGTAAAAACGGCTCATTTTATAAAGTGATACATGAAAAAATGCGCATAAACTTTTGTACTTTTAAGCACAATAACCAGAATAAATGTATAGCAACGTATCTCCATCGTTTTCATTCTACCTATCTTTATTCTGCTGGGCGCATTTATGGTTTTTTGCTGTGGTTTTGGCAGTAAAAAGAAATAATCATACGGCCAATCGGTTTTTAGCGCTTTTTCTTTTCTGTTTTTCGTTTATACATGTGCAACACGTGTTGTTGCAAGTGGGTTGGTTAGCTTACATCCCATTTTTTGATCCCTTGTGCGGTGTTATTTTAAGCGCACTAGGACCATTGTTTTATTTTTATACAAAGGCTTTAACAGCGGAACCTTTAACAAAAAAAGATAATCTGCATATTATTATTGTTTTACCGGCTGTTGTGCATCTTTTAATGTTGTTGTTTTTTAAAAAAGGAGAGAACCTAGCCGACTACTATTATACAGGCACATCAGAAGCAAAGCATTATACCTCTATAAATGTGCTATTGCTGTGTGGTATGTTGTTGTGTTTTACAGTATATCTCTTGGCCAGTATAAACGTGATCAACCGTTATCTTAAAAAAATAAATCAGAGCTATGCCAAGGCAGAAGAGCTCAGGTTAAAATGGTTCAGGGATATTGTAATAGCATTGCTGGCATTTTCGTTTTTGTTGGTACCCTTTACCTTATATTACGCAAACGTAAGCTTAAGCAGTTTAATACTGGGCTATTTCAGTACATTGATCTACTTCATTATCGTACTCAAATCGTTAAATACCTCGGTGTTATTTAACAATAGTTTGGCAGCAGATACACAGCCATCAGTAGCAACTGTAGAAAAGCATAAATACCAGAATTCTTTTCAGACCAATGAAAGTATAGATCGTTTAGGGCAGCAAATTGAAAATTTTCTGGCTCAGAATCCTTTATTGTACGATGAAGATTTAAGTCTCAAGCAAATGGCCGATGCCCTAAACATACCGCCCTATATCTTATCAGAAGCAATTAACCGTTATTTCAGGAAAAGTTTTTTTGAACTGATCAATACGGCACGTATAGAAAAAGCAAAAACAGAGTTATTGAGCTTAGAAAGTGCCAATATTACCATAGAAGCCGTTGGTTACAATTGTGGCTTTGGCTCCAAAGCTGCATTTTACCGGGCGTTTAAAAAAACAACAGGCCAAACCCCAACTGCTTATTTAAAAGAGCAGGAATTAACCTGTTAGCAAAAAAAAAGTTGGTTTGGGATTACCAAACCAACTCTCCTTTAATCATTGCAATAAAATCATCAAAAAGGTAACGCGAATCATGAGGACCCGGAGAACTTTCTGGGTGGTATTGCACCGAAAATGCTTTTTTACCTTTAACTCTTATACCTTCTATAGAATTATCGTTAAGATTGATATGTGTAATCTCTACTTTGTCAGAGTTTTTAACTTCTTCAGGAATTACACCAAAACCATGGTTTTGTGAAGTTACTTCGCAATGGTTTTTGATGATATTTTTTACCGGGTGGTTTAAACCACGGTGTCCGTTAAACATTTTCATGGTACCAATACCATTGGCTTCTGCCAATAACTGGTGTCCTAAGCAAATGCCAAATAAAGGTTTGTTAGCTGCTAAAACAGCTTTAACGGTCTCTATACCGTAAGGCATGGCCGCTGGATCGCCAGGGCCATTGGAGATAAAATATCCGTCTGCACCCCATTTTTCCATTTCCTCAAAAGAAGTTTTGGCTGGGAAAACCTTTACATAAACATCCCTGTCATCGAAGTTGCGTAAAATATTCTTTTTAATGCCTAAATCTAAAGCCGCTACCTTAAGAGGAGCCTCAGGGTTACCATAATAATAAGGCTCTTTGGTAGAAACTACCGAAGAAAGCTCTAATCCACTCATTGGCGGCACTTCATCAAGTTTGTTTTTAAGCTCCTGCAGATCGGTAATCTCAGAAGAAATAATGGCGTTCATCGCACCTTTGTCTCTTATATGACGCACCAAAGCCCGAGTATCTATATCAGAAATGCCCACAATATTCTCATTCTGAAAATAATCCTGGATAGATTCAGCAGCTTCTTTTCTAGAATACTGTATGTTGTAGTTTTTACAAACCAGTCCGGCAATTTTTATCGATTCAGATTCAACCTCATCTCTGTGTATGCCGTAGTTACCAATATGTGCATTGGTAGTTACCATGATCTGTCCAAAATAAGAAGGATCTGTAAAAACCTCCTGATAGCCAGTCATACCGGTGTTAAAACAAATTTCTCCCGTTGTGGTACCAATTTTTCCGGCAGCTTTGCCGTAAAAAACCGTGCCATCGGCCAGTAACAAAATTGCAGGTAATTTTGCGTAGTTAGTCATTTAAAAAACAATAAAAATTGTGGGTAAAAAAAGAAAACAAAGAATGAGGCCTTATCGCAATTTCCTCGTGTATTAAAGTAGCCTGAACTATCTGATCGAACTCATTCATTTCAGAGTACAAAAGTACATCTTTTCAAAGAAAAAAAATCAGTTTTTTAAATTTTTTAACAAGGCCGCCCCAGATTTGTAACAAATTAATAAAACGTAAATTTACAAAAGCAAAAGCTTACCTTTGGACATATAAAACAGAACATATGTCGGTACATAAAGAAGTAAAGCGTGTTACAACGCATATTCTGCAGGAAATGAAGCAACGTGGCGAGAAAATTGCCATGTTAACTGCCTACGACTATTCTATGGCTACCATTTTGGATGATGCAGGTTTAGATGTGCTTTTGGTTGGCGATTCAGCATCTAACGTAATGGCAGGCCATGAAACTACACTACCTATTACCCTAGATCAGATGATTTACCACGCACAAGCGGTGGTAAGAGGAGCCAGCAGAGCATTTGTAGTAGTAGATTTGCCTTTTGGTTCATATCAGAGCGATTCAAAAGAGGCGCTTAAGTCGGCTATCCGCATCATGAAAGAATCTGGAGCGCATGGCGTTAAGCTAGAGGGAGGTACAGAAGTGGTAGAATCGGTACAGCGTATTGTTGCAGCCGGCATTCCGGTGTTGGGGCATTTGGGTTTAACCCCACAATCTATCTATAAATTTGGTACCTATACAGTAAGAGCTAAAGACGAAGAAGAAGCCGCCAAATTAAAAACAGATGTACTTGCGCTGCAAGAGGCAGGTTGTTTTGGTGTTGTATTAGAAAAAATACCTGCAAAATTAGCAGGAGAAGTAACCCAATCTGTACAAATACCAACCATAGGTATAGGAGCGGGGCCACATTGCGATGGACAGGTGCTTGTTGTAAATGATATGATCGGATTGACCAAAGGTTTTAGACCACGTTTTTTACGTCAGTACCTAGATTTATATGAAGGCATCAAAGGCGCAGCGCAAAACTATATCCGTGATGTAAAAGCAGTTGATTTCCCTAACGAGAAAGAACAGTATTAATTTGCAATAAGAATAAAAGAACAAGGCGTAAAGATTTTTTGAAAAGTAGTTTCAGTGTTTATTGGTTAAAATCGCCTCGCTTTTCGTTGCAATCTTTTGTTAACCACCTATGTCATCCTGAGCCTGTCGAAGGATTTTCATAGCAGAAACGTTTCGATAAACTCAGCGTGACACAAAATGATTGTTAAGGACAAACAAAAAGTATTTACACTTCAATCGGATTTAGTTGACAAAAAAATGCAACAAACCCAAACCGAGCAGCAAACTACGATTAACCATTTTATCGATTTAAACATTTGACCAACTAATGCCCGTTACCGAAAAGGATATATTATACGAAGACAATCATTTAATAGCAGTAAACAAAAGGGCCGGAGATATTGTACAGGTAGATGAAACTGGCGATAAACCGCTCGATGAAATGGTAAAAGACTACCTTGCCCAAAAATATAACAAACCCGGAGCGGCCTTTTTAGGCGTAGTACACCGTTTAGATCGCCCTGTTAGTGGTGTAATTCTTTTTGCTAAAACCAGTAAGGCTTTAGATCGCATGAACGCGGCATTTAAAAACCGCGAAGTTACCAAGACCTATTTCGCTGTAGTGCGTAAAAAGCCAACCAAAGCTGCGGCTAAACTGGTAAACTGGCTTATTAAAAATCCGCAAAAAAATGTGGTAAAAGCTTATGATAAAGAAGTGCCCGGTAGTCAGTACTGTGAGCTGAGTTATCAGCAGTTAACCGAATTAGATGGTTATTACCTGTTAAAAGTAAATCCTGTTACCGGTCGTTCGCACCAGATAAGGGTACAGCTCTCAACTATGGGCTGTCCTATAGTTGGCGATAACAAATATGGTTATCCACGTGCCAGCCGTAAAGGCAGTATTTGCTTGCATGCTCGTAAGTTAGAATTTTTACATCCCGTAAAAAAAGAACCGGTAAGCATATTTGCACCCTTACCAGTAGATGGTTTTTGGGAGCGTTTTGAAAAATATTAAGGGTTATTGATCATTTTCAAAGATCAGAACCAATTTCAGGCAAGGTCACATTGAACTCTGTTTTGTCACATTGAGCTTGTAGAAATGTGAACCTTTTGTAGATAGGCTTCGACAAGCTCAGTCAGATACGAACCTTTTACCATCACCATTAAATAAGTTCCGCATACCGTTATTCTTGCCGCTACCAAAACCCTGTGCGTCACCCTGAATTTAGTTCAGGGTCTATCCTT
>DDEP01000086.1:4045-28708 GCA_002336465.1 Pedobacter sp. UBA1951 | reverse complement strand
AACCTAAATACCAATACAGAAATAAAACGTATTGATGTAGGTATCAACCTGCACAGGATCAAAGCTGATAGCTATGGAGATCTGTATGTAACCTCTAGAGGCGATTATGATAAGATACCTTCTAATTTATATGTAATAGATACTAAGACTGATGCGGTAAAGAAAGCTTTCAATGTTGCTGCTGGCAACTTAGCTATACACAAAGATATGGCCTATGTGTATAGTGTAGAATGGAACAACAATACAAGCAAAAACGTAATTTCTTACACCAAGATTAATGTAAAAGATGAAACTGTTTTGCCAGGTAGTTTTATTACCGATGGTACAGAGAGTAATATTAAAATACCATATGGCATTGCCGTAGATCCTATTACAGCCGATATCTATGTGACTGATGCGAAAGATTATGTAACACCGGGTGTACTTTACTGCTTTGATAAGAATGGTAAGAAAAGATTTCAAGTAAGTACTGGAGATATTCCTGCAAGCATGGTTTTTTATACCAAGACAAATTAATTACAATATCTAAAAAACTAAATAAATAACAATGAAAAAACAAATTCTACTTTTTGCTTTGATGTTAGGTTTACTCTTTTCGTGTAAAAAAGATAAACCTGAAACTTTTCCTGATGTAAACATGACCATTACAGAAAAGACACTTGTAATGAAGCTCCAAACAGAGAAGACGTTTTCAGTTAACGTTGCCGAAGGAAAATCGCTTACCAACATATGGAAATTAGATGGAAAAGTTGTTAGTGAAGGTATCAGCTATACATTTAAACCACTTACAGCAGGTAATTATACATTGGTATATACAGGTAATAACCACTTAGGAAGTTTTACTTATACCTACGAAATTGAAGTGCCTGTACCGGTAAAAGATTCTGATGCGAACAGCAGCAAGTATATCAGCAAGATATTTGAATACTTGCCTGCACCGGGTCAATTTGTCAATGAGGCTAGTTATGGAACAGTAGCTAATGCACAACGACTAATAGGAGCAACAGGAGCGGTTATATCATTAGGTGGTTTCGGCGGTTACATTATTTTTGGCTTTGATCATTCTATAAAAAACCAAGATGGTTATGATCTGGGCATTTACGGTAACCCTTATGCAGGCCCTAATCATTTTTCTGAGCCGGGTATTGTAATGGTAAGTCAAGATAAAAACGGGAATGGCCTTCCTGATGACGAATGGTATGAATTAGCAGGAAGCGAATATGATAAAGCAACTACTATTAAGAATTATGAGATTACTTATTACAACCCTAAAGGTTTTGCCAATGTGCCATGGACAGATAATCAGGGTAAAAGTGGTTTTGTACTAGTAAATAATTTCCATAAACATAATTTCTACCCTGAATTTGCAGATAATCAAGAAAAAATCACATTCAAAGGAACCTTGTTGCCATCTACTATAGGTAAGAACGGAGGCATTACTATTAATACACCATTTGAGTGGGGTTATACCGATTCATATAGCGTGGGCGATGATTACAATAGCAAAAGATATAACAGCTTTGATATTTCTTGGGCAGTAGATAAAAACGGTAAAAAAGTGAATTTGAAAACCATAGATTTTATTAAGGTTTACACAGGGCAAAATGCTGATGGTGGTTCGGTAGGAGAGATATCAACAGAAATATTAGGTGCTATAGATTTGAACATCAAATAATAAATAAAAACAAAAAAATAAAACAATGATTAAACAAAAACTACATGCTCTACGTGTAAGCGTATTAATGGCTTTAACAATTGCTATTTTCTCCATTGCGGCATGTAAAAAGAGCACAATAGAAAATGAAGCAGAGAATAAGGTTGCGTTTGCAGAGAACATTAAAACCGATGTTGAGCTTAAAACAGACCAGACTTTGATTTTAAACCCAACCATTAAAGGAAATGCAAAATCCTTTCAATGGGTAGAGAATGACAAGGTAATCAGTACAGATAATGTTTATGTATTTAACAGAGACGTACCTGGAACATATACACTTACACTTAATGTTACCAATAACGCTGGCGTTAGCAGCTTGGTGTACCATGTTAAGGTAAAAGGTATATATGCCGATGGTATTTTACTGATCAGTAGCACAGATAAAAATGGAACAGGAGGAGGCAATATTTCTTATTTAGATGAGAATGAGAATTTAAAAACCGATGTATTCTCTGTAGAAAATAAAGGTGCTAAACTTTCTCCTTCTGTTATGGGTGCTTTCTCATTTAATAATGATTTGTATATCAGCGCTACAAGTGGGCCAAATTACATTACCGTTCTTAATAATGAAACTTTGAAACAGCAGAGTAACATTACCACATCGGGGATAACGGGTGTAACTTATTTTGCCACTACCGATGGTAAAACAGGTTATATTAATAGCAGCACGAGAAAAAAAGCAGGCTTATATACCGTAGATTTTACCTTGAAGAGCATAGCCTCGGCTCCAGTTACGGGGACTACTGATGCCACTCTACTACCTATAGCTACCGTAAATAACATGTTTCTGGTACCAGCAGCAAAACAATTGGTAAAAGTAGATAAAGGTGTAGCTCAAACTTTATATACTTACACAGAGAACGTAGCAGGTGTAGTTAAAACAACCGATAAACAGATTTGGGTAGGTGTACAGGGAATGAGCAACAAAGCTAAGTTCATTAGATTGGATGAGAACTTTGCTGTTCAAGAAACTATAGAGCTTGAGAGTACCTTTAAATTGCCTGCTAATGGCATTTTAACCGCTTCGGGTGTAGATGAGTTTATTTACTGGCAAGAAACCTCTACAGGCGATTTTTGCAGATTTAATACACAAAGTAAAAAAGCCGAAAAGTTTGTTAGTCCGATGAATGATGGAGTGGGATTTGCCACAGCTTGGAAAGTGAACCCCAAAACAGGAGAGTTATATATCATAGATAGTTCGGGCATATTTACAGGTTTAGATTCAAGTAGCGACCTGTATATATACGATAAACAGAAAAAACTTAGGAAGAAGATAGCTAAAGCAGGATATCAAGTGGTAGATATCATCTTTCCTAAAAAATAAAATGATTTCAACCTTTGCTTATGAAATAAAAAAACCTCGAATTTTCGAGGTTTTTTTATTTATGATAACTGTAATGTTTGTGTTCTGTCTGGCCCAACAGATAGGAACTTAACAGGCACTTCTAATTCTTTTTCTAAAAATGCGATATAATCGTTAAGAGCCGCTGGTATCTGCTCAACCTTATTGATCTGCGTAAGATCGGTTTGCCAACCTTTAATAGCTTTAAACACAGGTTTGGGTTGTACCGAAATAATATCGTAAGGCATATAATCTATAGTTTCGCCCTCATATTCATAATGTGTGCAAGCATAAATGGTATCAAAACCATCTAAAACGTCTGCTTTCATCATGATCAGTTCGGTAACACCATTTAGCATAATGGCGTATTTTAATGCAGGCAGATCTATCCATCCGCAACGGCGTGCTCTACCTGTAGTAGCACCAAATTCATGACCTACTCTACGTAAAGTTTCTCCTGTTTCGTCAAATAACTCCGTAGGAAAAGGACCACCACCTACACGGGTGCAATATGCTTTAAAAATACCATAAACCTGACCAATTTTATTTGGCGCTATACCTAAACCGGTACATGCACCTGCAGTAGTGGTATTAGAAGAGGTTACAAAAGGATATGAACCAAAATCAACATCCAATAGAGTTCCTTGTGCGCCTTCAGCAAGTACTTTTTTACCTTCTTTTAAATAAGTATTTACAAAATGTTCGCTATCTACATGAGGTATACTTTTGATGAATTCTATGGCTTCAAAGAATTTTTCTTCTTTCTCAGCTAAGTCGTATTCAAACTCGTAGTGCGAAAGGATTTCTTTGTGTTTCTGCACCAACTTATCGTATCTAGCTTTAAAATCAAGTAAAGTGGTATCTCCAACACGTAAACCGTTACGTCCGGTTTTATCCATGTAAGTAGGACCAATACCTTTTAAAGTAGAACCGATTTTACCTGCTCCCATTTTCTGCTCATTGGCAGCATCTAACAATTGATGCGTAGGTAAAATTAAATGTGCTTTACGGGCCAGTACCAGTTTGCCTTCGCCAACGGGATCATGACCAGCAGCCTTTAAATTATCTAATTCTCTTTTTAAGATAATAGGATCTATTACAACACCGTTTCCAATGAGATTCATGGTTTTTTCATTGAAAATACCTGATGGAATGGTGTTTAGAACAAATTTCTTACCATCAAACTCCAATGTATGACCAGCATTTGGTCCGCCCTGAAAGCGAGCTATCAAATCATACTGCGGACTTAGAACGTCCACGATTTTACCTTTACCTTCATCGCCCCATTGCAGGCCCAGTAGTACATCTACTTGCGTCATTACTAACTAAAAGAACTTTATGTGTTAAAAATTATTTTGATTCTTGTCTGTGTTGAGCATTTTTAACTGCTGCTGCTGCGCTACAGTCAAAACATACTCCGTATAAATTTAGAGAGTGGTGTTTAATGTCAAATTTTAACAAATCGCCCACCATGCTTTGTATCTGGTGAATACGGGGATCGCAAAACTCTACCACCTTACCACAATCAATACAGATTACATGGTCATGCTGATGGTAACCATATGATTTTTCAAACTGTGCCATGTTCTTACCAAACTGATGTTTAGTAACCAAATCACATGATACCAATAACTCTAAGGTATTGTAAACCGTAGCCCTGCTCACCCTGTATTTCTGATTTTTCATGTGGATATACAAAGTCTCCACATCAAAATGATCATCACGTGAGTAAATTTCTTCTAATATGGCAAATCGCTCAGGGGTTTTTCTTAGATTTTTATTTTCGAGATAGGCTTCAAATATCTTTCTAACCAACTCGCTTGTATTCTGTTCAGGCATAGTTTTAAACTCCTTTCAAAGTTATTAAAATAGTTTGATTGTTTAAACTTTTAAGGCTTAATGTTAATTATATTATGTAATGTTAACATCATTTATTGCAAGTTGTTAGGTTAGGTATCAAAGCGGGTTACACTGGTTACACCTTTAACGTCTAATAAGTTTTTGATCAGTTGATCTAAATGCTCTTTGTCGTTCACAAAAACCTTTATCGAACCTTCAAAAATGCCATCATTGGTATCAACGGTAATGGAACGGATATTTACCTTGAAATCATTTGAAATGACCTTGGTAAGATTATTGATCAGTCCCACATCATCTATACCCACAATGCGCAAACCTGTTAAGAAAGTTATTTCTTGTTGGGTGTTCCATTTTGCTTTGATGATCCGGTAACCATAATTGGCCATAAGCTGAGCGGCATTAGGACAATTGGTGCGATGGATTTTGATGCCTTCATTTACGGTAACAAAACCAAAAACGTCATCGCCGGGAATAGGGTTGCAACAGTTGGCTAACGTATAATCAATTTTTTGAAGATCTTCGCCAATCAACAATACATCAGATTCAGGGCTTTTAACTTTCTTTAAGAGCGTGGTAACCTTTTCTTCATCATTAACCTTTTCGTTACCGCGGTTCTCAATTTCTTTTTCGGAAGCTACGTACTCTTTAAGGTCTTTAAGTTCTATCTTGCCTTTGGCAACTTCAACAAACAATTCCTGTGTAGAAGGTAGTTTAAAGAAATAGCTAAGTTTATTCAGGTTATCGGTATTGTAGGTTATTTTCAGCGATTTTAATTTGCGCTCTAATATCTCCTTACCTTCTTCGGCAATTCTTCTTTTCTCTTCTTTTAGAGAAGATTTAATTTTGGATTTGGCCTTTGCCGTAACCACAATACTGAGCCAATCTTCTTTAGGCGTTTGCTTGTTAGAGGTAATGATTTCAACCTGATCTCCGTTTTGTAGTTTATGTGATAAGGGCACCAGTTTATGGTTTACTTTAGCACCTATACATCTTGCACCTACATCGGTGTGGATCTCAAAAGCAAAATCTAAAGCTGTAGCTCCCAATGGCAATTGAAGCAATGCTCCTTTAGGCGTAAAAATGAAAATCTCATCAGAGAAAAGGTTCATTTTAAAATCGTCAAGGAAATCTAAGGCGTTAGATTCAGGGTTACTCAACAATTCCCTTACCTTTTGTATCCACTGATCTAGACCATTATCGTTGCTAGATTCTTTATATTTCCAGTGAGCGGCAAAACCTTTTTCGGCAATTTCGTTCATCCGCTGTGTTCTGATCTGTACCTCAACCCATTGTCCTTTAGGCCCCATTACTGTGGTATGCAATGATTCATAACCATTTCCTTTTGGAGATGATACCCAGTCGCGTAACCTATCTGGATTTGGTCGGTATAAATCGGTAACAATAGAATAAGCTTTCCAACAATCTGCCTTTTCTCTCTCAGGTGGACTATCTAAAATAATCCTGATGGCAAAAAGATCATAAACTTCCTCAAAAGGGATGCTTTTTTTCTTCATCTTGTTCCATATAGAATGGATAGATTTAGGTCTTCCATAAACATTGGCCACCAATCCCTGCTCTGCTAATATCTCGTTAATAGGTTCTATAAAAGCTTTGATAAAAGCATTTCGCTCTGCTTTTTTCTCATTTAACTGAGTAGCAATGAACTTATAGGTGTCAGGCTCCAAGTATTTCATGGAAAGATCCTCGAGCTCAGATTTAATGGCATACAAACCTAATCTGTGGGCTAAAGGCGCATAGAGATAAATGGTTTCAGATGCTATTTTTAATTGTTTCTGCCTTGGCATAAAATCCATGGTACGCATATTATGCAACCTATCGGCAAGTTTAATGAGGATAACCCTTACATCATCGGCAAGAGTTAACAACATTTTCCTGAAATTTTCGGCTTGTAAAGAACTGTTGGTATCAAAAACACCCGATATTTTGGTCAGGCCATCAATAATTTTAGCACATTTCTTTCCAAATTCCCTTTCAATATCTTCAAGCGTTATGTCCGTATCTTCAACAACATCATGTAAAAGAGCGCATACAATAGAGGTGGTACCCAAACCAATTTCTTCGGCTGCAATTTGGGCAACAGCAATGGGGTGATAAATGTAAGGTTCACCAGATTTGCGGCGCATGTCTTTGTGACTTTCGAGTGCCATTTCAAAGGCTTTTCTGATTTCCTTTTTATCACCTTTTTGCAGGGTAGGTTTACAGGCTCTTAATAAAGCTCTGTAACGCTTTAATATTTCTTTCTTCTCGGCTTCGAGATCTATAACCAACGTGTTTTTCATTTGTGTTCTGCAGGTAAAATTATATAGTTTTTTATTTTTAAAAGACTATATTAGACTAGAAGTTAAAACGAATATATAAAATTAGCTTTAACTTTGTACAGCCATACAATATATGAAATATTATCGTTTTTTTACGTTGGTAACTGTCATGTTTATAGCACAACATGCTTTTGCGCAAGAAGCAGCTCCAAAGGCTATTTGGCCCGTAGTAGGTAAGAACGATACCATAAAAGTGGCGGCTACCAATGATAATGGTTACATGATTCCTTGGATAGCGCTGCAAGAGGTAGTCATATATGGCACGCGGATATGGAAATCTCCGCAAGAACAGGCGGCTTACAACCGTTTAAGGTACAACGTGTTAAAGGTGATGCCTTATGCTTTGTACGCAAAAAGAAGATATGAGCAATTGGAGCGTGATTTGGCTGTAACTGCCGATAAAAAAGACCAGCGAAAGCTAGTTAAAGCCTGTGATGACGAAATCAAAAGAATGTTCAATACCGAAATCAAGGAATTGACCATTACACAGGGGCAGATACTAACAAAATTAATTGATAGAGAAGTAGGCACCACAACATATGACATTGTTAAGCAAACAAAAGGTAAGTTCGCTGCGTTTTCATATCAATTAATTGCAAGGGTTGTAGGGCATAATTTAAAAGCCACGTACAATCCACAAGAAGATAGAGATATAGAATCTATCATTAGAAGTTCAGGATATTACCAGTAAGCATACAATAATATAATGGATATAAAACCCAATATTTATCCGTTTAAAGTTAAGCTACTTAGTGGCAAAGAAATTAACTTATCGGCTTATACAGGCAAAGTGATACTTATCGTAAACACCGCATCAGGTTGCGGTTTTACACCACAGTTAAAAGATTTGCAGGAACTCAGCGAGAGTTTTAATACCAGTGAATTTGAGATATTAGGTTTCCCTTCAAATGATTTTGGCAGGCAGGAACCTTTGGAGGGGAATGCAATCGGCGAGTTCTGTGAAGTGAATTATGGTGTGAAATTTCCCATTTTTGAAAAGATCATGGTAAGGGGCGAGGCCGCCCATCCACTTTATAAGTTTTTGTCGGATAAGAAATTGAACGGCAATATCAATTCTACACCACGATGGAATTTTCATAAATACCTGATTAATAAAAAAGGAGAGGTAGTAGATTATTTTTACCCTTTTACCAAACCTAATTCATCAAAAATCAAGAAGAAGATTCAAAAGCTTTTAAACGAGAACAGTTAATGAAATTAGATATTTTAGTATTGGCCGTACATCCCGATGATGCAGAATTGGGTTGTTCAGGTACAATTTTGAAGCATATAGCATTAGGCAAGAAAGTAGGTATAATAGATTTTACAAGAGGAGAACTGGGAACGCGTGGTACAGCGCAGACCCGTGATGAAGAAAGTAAGGCTGCTACAAAAATTTTGGGATTGCACGCCAGAGAAAATCTAGATTTCAGGGATGGTTTCTTTAAGAATGATGAACAGCACCAACTTGAAATTATAAAGATGGTAAGAAAATACCAACCTGAAATTGTGTTGACTAATGCGCTCTATGATAGGCACCCTGATCATGGCAGAGCTTGTGAGTTGGCTAACGATGCATTGTTCTTATCGGGATTGAGAAAAATAGAAACCCAGATTGATGGTGTGTTACAGGAAGCATGGCGTCCACGTTTGGTTTTGCAATATATACAGGACATGTACATCAAACCTGATGTGATTATCGACATCTCTAAAGAGATGAATGAGAAATTAAATGCCATCAGAGCTTTTAAAACACAGTTTAATAGTGCCGATAATAGCGAGCCTCAAACCTATATTTCAACCCCAGCTTTTTTAGAAGCGGTAATTGCTAGAGCCCGTGAGTTTGGTAAAAGTATTGGAGCCGAATATGGCGAAGGTTTTACGTCTAAGAAATTATTAGGAGTAGATAATTTGTTTAACCTGTTGTAACAGGTTAAACAAATTTGTTCTGTTTCGAGATTTTTGTTCGGTCGTTATTTTTTTGAATCGACCACTTTCTTCAACTTTTTATCAAGTCTTTTTAAGTTGATATTGCCATTAGCCTCCCAAACTTCTTTTTGCGCTTTGTAGAGCTTAACAGTTGGAACAGATTTTATGCCAAGTTCTTCGGTTAGCTGTTGGTTCAATGTGGTATCTATCCGTAATAAAATGAAATCCTTTTGTCTGTGTGCTGCTCTAGAAATCAAAGCCTGATTTAACGCTTCGCAAGTATTGCATGTTGCATCGAAAAAACTAACTAGAACAGGTTTTTCAGATTTTAAGATGCTTTGGTATTGCGTTGGGGTTAACGATTTTATTGCTATATAATCAAGCGAAGTTTCATAATCGTTACTCAGCCACTTTTTAAAACCGCCACCTAGAGTGTAAACCTCTTTAAATCCCTGTTCAAGCATTTGTTTAGCTGCTTTCTCGCTTCTGCGTCCGCTTACACAATAAACATACACAGGTAATTCTTTATTGAGCAGCTTAAGTTTTTGGTTAAACTCTACATCGTCTATGTTAAGATTTCTTGCTCCCTTAAGATAACCGCTTTGCATTTCGTAAGGTGCTCTTACATCTATTAATTGCACATTTTTAGATTGCTCAGTTTGTTCTTTGAACAATTTGGCCTCTAATTCATGTACATTGTTTGTTTTTTGTGCCCTTGCATTGAAGGCGATAAGGAGCACTAAAAAAAGTATTCTTTTCATTATCTTTCCTTACAGCGTTTTTAGCATCCAGATATTGCAACCATCATGACCTGACTGTCCCATGGGTTGATCTAATTTCTCAAAGCCCTGTTTTTCGTAAATGTTAACAGCCGTGGCAAATTCAGGAAGGCTTTCTAGATATAATTTTTTGAAACCCATATCTTTTGCGGAAACCACGCATTTTTCCATCAATGCCCTACCTACACCTTTCCCTCTGGCATCTTTATGTAGATAAAATTTTACTAGTTCAGCACAATCCTCATCTAATCCCGGAGTAGGAAAAATTCCGCAACAACCTAAAATTTTATGATTCTCATCTTCCGCAACCCATAAAATAGCTTTTTCTACTTGAAATAGCTCGTATAAAGCATCTGTAGTGGGATCTGTGTAAACAGTTCCCTGTGTAGGTGCCTGATGTTCTGTAAAAACTCCTCGTATAATTTTGGCTAAAGCATCATTGTCTTTAGTTTGTACCTCTCTGTATAGCATGGCTAAAATTAGCTTTTTTTATTATAGACAATTGTAAAGATTGTTTCATAATTCCGTATTGAGCGCAGTTAATATGTGACGAATATCATTTTTTACCCTAAGCATCCTCATTCAACACCCCGGCAAGTCAGGTTAGTTTTGTGTCTTATAAAACATAAATATGAAAGCTATTGCCTACAACATTAAGCCTGAAGAAAAAGAAAACTTGATTTTAGCGAATCATAAAAAACATGATATTACCATCATCGCTAATGATTTGAATATCGAAACCTTGGCATTTGCTGCGGGAAAAGAAGTACTGATTGTTTTTAACGAAGACCCTATATCAAAAGAGATCATTATAGGGCTTAAGCAATTAGGACTTAAATATATCGCTACCTCTTCTTTTACAACCTCACATATTGATTTAGAAGCGGCTGGTTATGCCGGATTTAAAATTGCCAATGTACCCTTAGACAGAGCCGAAGGTGAACCTTTTAAACGCATGGAACAGGTGGTTAAAAATTTGGATAACTGGGCAGCAGGAAAATGTGTAGGAAAGGCCTGTTGCTGTCCAAATGATTGCGGAGCTGCTGCAAGAAAATTAAACCAACATTAATGGAAGCTGTAGAACTTTTAAGAAAATACAATGTAGCTGCACCCAGATATACCAGTTATCCTACAGTACCTTATTGGGAAAATGATTTATTTGTAGCGCAAGACTGGCATGAACGGCTAAAAAGTAGTTATAAAGCCCATAAAAACGAAGGTATAAGTCTCTATATCCATTTACCATTCTGCGAAAGCCTGTGTACTTATTGCGGTTGTAACACACGTATAACCAAAAATCATAAGGTAGAAGAACCTTACATAGAAACAGTATTAAAAGAATGGCAAATGTATATTGATCTTTTGGGTGAACAGCCGAAGATCAAAGAAATACACTTAGGTGGAGGCACGCCTACCTTTTTTAGCCCAGAAAACCTGAACAGACTTTTAAAAGGAATAGTGGGAGAAGATTTGGACAGCGATATTGAGTGCTCTTTTGAGGGACATCCTGATAATACTACTGTTGAGCATCTGCAAACTTTAAACCATCTGGGTTTTAAAAGACTGAGCTTAGGCATTCAGGATTTTGATCCGCGGGTGCAATTTATGATCAACCGCTTTCAAACTCCTGAACAAGTTAAACAAATAACAACACAGGCAAGAGCTATAGGATATGAATCGGTTAACTATGACCTTATATATGGATTGCCGGGCCAGCATATGGAGGGATTAGCAGAAACCATTAAAGAAGTAATTGCGTTAAAACCCGATCGCATTGCATTTTATAGCTATGCACATGTACCTTGGTTAAAACCTGGACAGAGACATTTCACAGAACAGGATATTCCGCAAGGCGATGAGAAGTTTGCGTTGTACAAAAAAGGAAGGGCGATGTTGTTGGAGGCTGGTTATGAAGAGATAGGAATGGATCACTTTGCCTTAACCAGCGATAGTTTGTACACTTCGAGCATATCGGGAGAGATGCACCGTAATTTTATGGGCTATACTTCACAACGTACACAGATATTGATAGGATTGGGTGTATCTTCTATAAGTGATTGCGGTACTGCCTTTGCACAAAATGCTAAAACAGTTGAAGCTTATCAATCACAAATCAATAACAACAAGTTAGCTATAGAAAAAGGGCATTTGCTCACAGATAAAGATTTAGAGATCAGACAGCATATTTTAAACCTGATGTGCAGAAATCATACTTCTTTCAGCAAGAAAATACCCTCAGATATTGAAAATAGATTAAAGCCATTGATTAAAGATAAATTAGTATATTTAGGCGAACACGAAATTGAGATTACGCCTATTGGCAAAACGTTTTTACGAAACGTTTGCATGGCTTTTGATGAACGTTTGTGGCAAAAGCAGCCTCAAACACAGTTATTTAGTGCAGCTATTTAAGCTCTTGTCATGGAAACTCAAAGTGTATTGAACCAAGCAGTCTGCTATCATTGCGGCGATGAACTTAACCTCTCAAAAATCACTTATGATGAGAAGGAATTTTGTTGTATAGGCTGTCGTAATGTTTACCAGTTCCTGTCTGAAAACAATATGTGTAATTACTACGCATATAACGATAACCCCGGCAGCAGGATTGCAGGATTAGGTCATTTCGAGTACTTAGATGAACCTACTATAGCTCGCCAACTTATCGACTATACCGATAAAGAAAATACCATTGTTACTTTTTACATACCAGCTATACATTGTAGTTCGTGTATATGGCTTTTAGAGCATCTTTATAAAGTTAATCAAGCTATTTTTAATTCACGTATAGACTTTTTGAAGAAACAGGTTACGATCAGCTTTAAGCATCAACAGATTTCCTTGCGTAAGGTGGTAGAAATCTTGGCAGGCATAGGATATGAGCCACTTATTAGCTTACAAGATGTTGTAAAGGAAAAAAGTAATTCGGTAAATAAAAGCCTTATCCTTAAAATTGCTGTGGCAGGTTTCTGTATGGGCAACGTAATGCTTTTTGCTTTTCCCGAATATTTTGGATTAAGCGAATTAGAAAAGAATTTTCAGCATTTGTTTGGTTGGTTAAATCTCGCTTTCTGTATTCCGGTTACCTTTTATTGCGCCAGAGATTATTTTAAATCGGCAATTGCCAGTTTAAAGCATGGTATGGTTAATCTTGATACACCTTTGGCTTTGATCATTGCGGTACTTTTTATCCGTACAACCGTAGCGGCAATATTTAATACACCAAGCTTTGCAGATACTTTAACTGGTTTGGTTTTCTTATTGCTAATGGGCAAATGGGTAAAACAACGTACATACCATCATATCTCTTTTGATAGAGATTATCGCTCTTATTTTCCTATTGCTATAAATGTTTTAAAAGAAGGCAAAGAAAAACCTACATCTATTAATGAAATACAGGTAGGTGATCGTTTATTGATTCGTAACGGAGAACTGATTCCAGCAGACTCTATTCTGTTAAAAGGAGAGGCTTGGTTGGATATGGGCTTTGTAACAGGAGAATCAGACCCACAGCAAAAAGTATTAGGAGAGATTGTATATGCCGGGGGAAGACAAATAGGAGAGGCCATTGAATTAGAAGTGGTAAAACCAGCTTCTCAGAGTTACCTTACGGGGCTGTGGAACAAAGAAAATTACAAAGCCAGTAGCAAAACCACCAATTTTAACGATAGCGTAGCTAAAGTTTTTACGATTACGGTTTTTGTGATTGCATTTGCCTCTGCCGGGTACTGGTATTATTTTAATGATACCATCAAAGCATGGTCGGCATTTACATCGGTAATTATTGTTGCCTGTCCTTGTGTAATAGCGCTAAGCACGCCTTTTACCTTATCGGCTATTTTATCTGTATTTGATAAAAAGGATTTCTACGTAAAAAATACAGATGCAGTAGAACAACTGGCTACTTTTAATACCATTGTTTTTGATAAGACGGGCACGCTTACAAGTACAGAAGAAGCCAATATACATTTTACAGGTAAACTAACTGAATATGAAGAAATGCTGGTAGCTTCTTTGTTATATCAGTCGTCACATCCTTTGAGTAGGCAAGTACTAAAAACACTTCAAGTTAAAAAGATACTTGAAACCGAGCATTATGAAGAAGTTCCAGGAAAAGGCCTAAAAGCAAGTGTTGATGGCGTGGAGGTTTTTGCAGGTAGTAAAAGAATGATGCCCTTTAGTATTAATGCTAAGGAAAATGGAGGCGTTCATATTGTTATCAATAATGAGTACAAAGGCTGTTATACTGTAGAACAACAATGGCGTAAAAATCTTAACCTACTGATCAGCAAACTACAACATAAGTTTAAACTGGCCCTGCTTTCGGGAGATACCAATAAAGATGAACAGTACCTGAAACTTGTTTTTGGTGAGAATATGCAAATGCTGTTTAACCAAAGTCCTCACGAGAAATTGAATGCCATTAAACAGAAGCAATTTCATGGAGAAAAAGTAATGATGTTAGGAGATGGCTTAAATGATGCTGGGGCACTTAAACAAAGTGATTTTGGGATTGCTGTAACCGATAACATCAACAACTTTACACCGGGATGCGATGCCATTTTAAAAGGAGATTCACTCCACTATCTGCCCAACTTTATACAACTGAGCAAAGATGGTCTTAAAACCATAAAGATATGTTTTGCTATTGCCTTGATATACAATTGTGTGGGATTATTCTTTGCCGTACAAGGTACTTTATATCCTTTGGTAGCAGCTGTATTAATGCCTATTAGTACCATAACCATTATTAGTTTCACCAGTGTGGCAACAAGATACTTTGCCCGCAAAAATAACTTGATATGAGTATACTATACTTTTTAATCGGATGCAGCATCTTAATGGCTCTTATCTTTTTACTGGCTTTCTTCTGGTCTTTAAAAAATGGCCAACATGACGATGTGCATACACCGGGTATCCGCATTTTATTTGATGATGATGTAACCGAAGAAAAATCTGATAAAGATCACATTTCTCAGTAATCATGGTCATGAGCCATGCTGCGAACTAAAAATAACTTTGCTATATAAAATCCAATTAATTTTCTATTAAACTATGCAGTTAGAAAAATTTACTTACGACAACAAGATTGTACGCAATTTTGGACTTGCTACCTTGGTTTGGGGTATTATTGGAATGACGGTAGGGCTCTTGGTAGCCATGCAGTTGTTCAAGCCAAGCATGAACTTAGGTAGTCAATACACCACATTTGGGCGTATCAGGCCTTTGCACACCAATGCTGTAATATTTGCATTTGTGGGTAATGCCATTTTTATGGGCGTTTATTACTCTTTACAGCGTTTGCTCAAAGCAAGAATGTTTAGCGATGTGCTGAGTAAAATTCATTTTTGGGGTTGGCAGCTCATCATTGTTTCGGCTGTGATCACGTTGCCGTTAGGCTTAACTTCATCACATGAGTACGCAGAACTAGAATGGCCAATTGATATTGCCATTACCATCATTTGGGTGGTTTTTGGGATCAATATGTTTGGTACCATTATTAAACGAAGAGAGCGCCATTTGTATGTAGCCATATGGTTCTATATCGCAACTTTTGTTACGGTAGCCGTATTGCATATTGTAAATTCTTTTCAATTGCCGGTTTCATTCTTTAAAAGCTATTATGTTTTTGCAGGCGTTCAAGATGCGCTGGTACAGTGGTGGTACGGACACAATGCAGTAGCATTTTTCTTAACCACGCCATATTTAGGTTTAATGTATTATTTCTTGCCTAAAATGGCTAACAGGCCCGTGTACTCATACAAGCTGAGTATCTTACACTTTTGGTCGTTAATTTTTATTTATATCTGGGCAGGCCCTCACCATTTATTGTACACTTCCTTACCCGGTTGGGCACAATCATTAGGTGTGGCTTTTTCAGTGATGTTAATTGCACCAAGCTGGGGAGGTATGATCAATGGTTTGTTAACGTTAAGAGGTGCATGGGATAAGGTACGCGAAGATGTGACCTTGAAATTTATGGTAGTTGCACTTACCGCTTACGGTATGGCTACTTTTGAAGGTCCTATGCTGTCATTAAAACAAGTTAACGCTATTGCACACTTTACCGACTGGATAGTTGCTCACGTACACGTTGGAGCTTTAGGATGGAATGGATTTTTAACTTTCGGTATTTTGTATTGGTTAATCCCCCGCATGTACAAAACAGAGCTATACTCTAAAAAATTAGCTTCATTCCACTTTTGGATAGGTACTTTGGGTATTTTATTCTATGCTATACCGATGTATTGGGCTGGCTTTACACAAGGTTTAATGTGGAAAGAATTTACACCAGAAGGTTTATTGAAATATCCAAACTTCTTGTCAACCACATTACAGATTATACCAATGCACGTTTTACGTTCAATAGGTGGTGGTTTATATCTGATAGGCGCATTGGTAATGACTTATAACTTAGCTAAAACCATGTTAAAAGGTAAACTGGTAGCTAATGAAGAGGCAGAAGCTATGCCACTTCCTAAAGTTATAGCAGAAACAGATCCTGCCGATAAAAAATGGCACCGTGTATTGGAGCGCAAACCAATGAAATTTATGGTAATCTCTTTGATTGTAATCTTAATAGGAGGAATGGTAGAAATGATGCCAACCTTTACCATACAATCAAATGTACCTACCATTAGCAGTGTTAAACCTTATACACCGCTTGAGCTGCAAGGACGCGATCTTTACATAAAAGAAGGATGTGTAAACTGTCACTCGCAAACGGTAAGGCCTTTCCGTTCTGAAACAGAACGTTATGGAGAATATAGCAAGGCGGGCGAATTTGTTTACGATCACCCGTTCTTATGGGGAAGTAAACGTACAGGCCCAGATTTGCACCGTATAGGTGGAAAATATTCAAATGCATGGCATTATAACCATATGTTAGACCCTACTTCTATGTCGCCTGGTAGTATCATGCCTTCATATCCATGGTTAATTGAACAGAAATTAGACACAACAAGTACGGCTGTTAAGATAAGAGCTATGCAAACCTTAGGGGTACCTTACAAAGAAGGATTTGACAAGATTGCTAACCTGAAATTAATGGAACAGGCAGAAGAAATCGTGGCTGATCTTAAGCAGAACAACATAAAAGTTAAGAGCGACCGTGAGATCGTTGCCCTTATTGCTTACTTACAGCGTTTGGGTACAGATATTAAAATGAATAAAGGAACTATACCATCAAACCAGTAAGATTATGTTTAAGCAAATCAAAGATTTAGCAGGAGGCGAATTGTATTTAATTACCTCATTATTAATATTCATGGTGTTTTTTGTACTGGTAGGTATCTATCTTTTTAAGATGAGCAAAAAACACATAGAAGTTATGCGCAATTTACCCATAGATGAACCTCAAATTAACCCGTATGAACAAGATTAAGTTTAGTATATTGTTTTTATTCATCGGATTTTCGGCATTTGCGCAGACAAGTGCCGAAGTTCCTGAAGCAGCAGCGGCCCCGGCAGGCTGGAGCCTGAGTATTACTGAAATACTTGTAGTTGTTGCTTTGATTTTTGCCGTGTTGTCATTATGGGTTACATTAATACTTTACAGAACGTTTAAGCTCATTTACGAAGAGCAGAAAAATCCTAAACCCTACCACGCACCTGAAAAGGTTCAAAAATTAGAATATGATGAGTGGAAGAGACAACATAAAAAAACACCTTCTGTTTGGGATAAGCTATTAAGTTTGAAACCTATAGAACAGGAAAAAGATTTAGAGATACCTCATGCTTACGATGGTATCAAAGAATTAAATAATCCTGTACCAGCTTGGTTCAATGTGTTGTTTTATGGAACATTGATTTTTGCAGCAGGTTATCTATACTATTACCATATAGGAGGCTACGGACAAAGGCAGGATGATGAATATGTTACAGAGATGGCTAAAGCAGACGAAGAGAAACGTAAGTTCTTGGCAAAATCTGCTACCAGTGTTGATGAGAATACGGTTAAAGTAGATGAAAGCCAAATAGCAGTAGGTAAGGGCATATTTGATGCCAATTGCGTGGCTTGTCATGGTGAACATGGAGAAGGATTGGTAGGACCTAATCTAACAGATGAATATTGGTTACATGGTGGAGGTATCAAAGATATTTTTAAATCGATCAAGTATGGTATTCCTGAAAAAGGAATGGTAAGCTGGGAGAAAAATATGAGTTCAGCTAATATCAGTGCCGTGGCCAATTATATCTTATCGTTACAAGGTACTAAACCAGCCAATGCCAAAGCACCACAAGGTGTAAAATATGAGCCTGAACAGGAAGCAGCAGAGCCAGAAACCAAAAATTAGTTGTTTTGAAAGCTAAAGAGAAAAATACCAAAAATAAAGGAAGAAACTTTATTTACCCTAAGAAACCATCGGGTAAATTATATACACAGCGTAAATGGGTTAGTTATGTTCTGCTTTTATTTTTATTTGCTTCGCCTTTTGTAAAATTTAAAGGCGAGCAACTGGTATTGCTCAATTTCTTAGAACGTAAATTCGTATTTTTTGGATTGATTTTTACGCCCCAAGATTTCTATCTTTTTGCCTTGGCTATGCTCATATTCATTCTTTTTATCGTTTGTTTTACGGTAATATTGGGGCGTTTATGGTGTGGTTGGGCATGTCCGCAAACCATTTTCATGGAAATGGTATTCAGGCGTATAGAATATTGGATAGAAGGCGATGCGAACCAACAGAGAAAGTTAGATGCGCAACATTGGAATACAGAGAAAATATTTAAGAAGGGAACAAAGCATCTGATTTTTCTGCTCATATCGTTTTTCATCGCCAATACTTTCCTTGCTTATATTATCAGCTCAGATTCGTTGTATAAAATCATTTCTGAACCTGTGAGCCAACACTGGGTAGGTTTTTCATCCATATGGCTTTTTACCTTCGTATTTTATATGGTTTTCTCTTATGTAAGAGAGGTAGTGTGTACTGTAATTTGCCCTTATGGACGTTTGCAAGGCGTTTTACTCGATAATAAAAGTTTGATTGTGGCCTATGATGTCACCAGAGGAGAACCAAGAGGAAAAATACATAAAGGAGTAGAAGAACAAAAGGGAGATTGTGTAGATTGCGGATTATGTGTACAAGTATGTCCTACAGGTATAGACATCAGAAATGGGACACAATTAGAGTGTGTAAACTGTACGGCTTGTATAGATGCTTGTAATGATGTAATGCTTAAAATTAACAAGCCTAAGAATTTAATTGGTTTTTATAATCAGGATTATATCAATACTAGAAAACGTTTTAAACTTGGTTTAAGAGCATATGGTTATGCTGCGGTACTTGCTATAGTAGTTTTGGTATTTTCATCATTGATCTATAAGAGACAAGATGTGCAGACTACGGTTTTAAGGGCAAGTGGTACTTTATTCCAAATGAGACCCGATGGCTCTGTAAGTAACCTGTATAATGCAGAATTGATCAATAAAACCAATAAAGACATTGTGTTTGAGTTTAGATCTACCAATGCCGATGATCAGATACAAGTTATTAGAGGAGCCAAGATATTGCCTAAAGAAAGTACGGTTAATCTTACCTTCTTTTTGATTAAAAATCCTAAAAAGATAAGTAAATATAAAACAGAGGTCGATTTTGAGGTTAGAGCAAATCACAAGGTAGTAAGTACCGCTACAACTACTTTTTTCTCGCAACCTCAATGATAAATTAAACTATAATTCAGAATGAACTGGGGAACAAAAATAATTTTAGGCATGATTGCATTTATGCTTTTTATTGTGGGCATGGTAGTTTATATGTTTAAAATTAACGATGATGATGCTTTGGTAGAAAAAGATTACTATGAAAAAGGAATCAACTATGACCAAGAATATGATGCACAAAAGAACACTTTAGATGATAATCTTGTTCCTAAGATAGAGATAACAAGTACGCAGATCATAATACAGTTAAAAGAAGCCGCTGATCATTATAAAATAAAATTATTGCGACCTTCTGCAGCCAAAGAAGACATTAATCAAGAAGGTAGCCCTATCGGCGACAATCATATGATTTTGATAGATAAAACCAAGATGTCTAAGGGCTTATGGATGCTTTCATTAGAATGGAAATCTAATGGTAAACCTTATTTATACAAAAAAGATATAACACTGTGAGTTATTTATCGCTTGCTTTTTTAATGGGATTTTTTGGAAGCTTACATTGTGCCGTAATGTGCGGACCTATTGTACTTGGCCTTCCTGTACAAAATAAAACCCATTGGCAAGCTGTATTGCAGATGGTATCTTATCAGTTGGGCAGAGTTTTAACTTATATGTTCTTGGGGCTGTTTGCGGGTATTTTGGGTAACGCCCTTAAACTTATCATCAGCCAAGATACATTGAGTTTAGTGATTGGTATTACGCTTATTGCTTTTGTATTGCTACAATTGAGTGGAAAGTATAGCCATAAGCTAAGTAGCTGGCAATTAAAGATTGTTTCTCCAATAAGTCGATTCATGTCGCTTGTTTACCGTTTACCTTTATGGGGATTTTTTGCTGGGATGTTAAATGGATTAATACCTTGTGGTATGGTATATTTAGCTTTAGCTACGGCAATCAATACAGCAGATGTACAACATTCGGTAACATTTATGTTGTTATTCGGTTTAGGTACTACTCCTTTAATGTTAACGATTTCATTAGGTGGCGTATATCTTAAAAGGTATATAAAAGTCAATACCAATAAGCTTATCCCTTGGTTTACAGTGTTTATAGGTATTCTTTTTATTCTACGGTCAGCAAATTTGGGCTTACCTTTTATTTCGCCAGGTATTCATCATGAACCGGGTACCGTTGTAAATTGCAAGTGAGGTAACAAATTACTGACTATTAGGTATTTTTTTCTCCATTTTAAATCTTCATTTTTGCTGCAATACCAAATATTAACATGATCAAGAAAAATAATCGCTCTATAGTTTTAGCACTAGCCATTTTTTTATTTTTTAGCTGCGAAAAAAAACGAAATTACTGAAGGAGTAGGGTCTTATGCCTTAGCTATCAACAATGCAAAACAATCTGCACTGCAATTAAATATCTTTATTGACGATGAGTTTAAAGAGGTTTTTACGGCAAAACCTGGCAGGGCTACACATATTTCAGATTGTGATGATTTGAGCAAACCTGATAAGGCCACAAACAACTATATTATTTCTGGCATACCGTCTGGCAATCATAAACTGGAAATTAAAGATGATAATGGACTTGTTCTAAAATCGTTGAGATTTACGATTAGCAATAAAGCATGCGTCATTCAAAAAGTAGATTTTAATTAATAATCTGAGTTCCACTATCAACCTGTTGGCAATTCACCTTTAAAGCTGATGCTGAAATTCAGCAATCCTTAATACCAACCTGAATTTATTTCAGGATTAGTAAGCTTTAATGGTATTATAAAAAAAAGAAGCTGAACTTAATCAGCTTCTACTTCTTCTTGGTACATCTCATTTATAGCCTGAGCATATTTTTTCTCTACTACACGGCGTTTAACTTTTAAGGTTGGTGTAATTTCACCTTCCTCAATGCTAAATGGATTACGCTTGATTTTAAAGTTCTTGATACGTTCAAATTTGGCCAGCTCATTTGATATTTTCTTAATATCGGTCGCCATCCAATCATTAATTTCCTTGTCTTCTATAAAATCATCAGATTTTTGAAAGAAATCTTCTTTCAAATTGAAAGTTTCCTGTAGTGTTTCTTTATTAGGGATGATAATAGCAGTAATGTATTCCTTTTTATCGCCTATTAAGAACAACTGATCTATTTTCGGGCTTTTTAGGTAAGTGTTTTCTACAGGAGTAGGATAAACGTTTTTACCATACGCATTTACGATCATGTTCTTAAGTCTATCGGTAATTTGTAGGTTACCCTTATAAAAACGTCCTATATCGCCAGTATGAAACCATTTATCTTTATCAATGGCTTCAGCAGTTTCGGCAGGCTTGTTAAAATAACCTTTCATTACACAATGGCCACGTACAATAATTTCACCTTCTTCACATTCAAAGTTCTCATTGAAAGTTTCGTGCGTTTGTATGGTCACCATTTTCTTGTCGTCAACGTTCTGTATGCCAATTTCTATGCCCGGAATTACGCGGCCTACTGTTCCATATACCTGTCTGTGGTATTCGGTTACCGACATTACCGGCGAAGTTTCTGTTAAGCCAAAACCTTCTAATATTTTAATGCCTAGATCTCCAAAAAACTCACCTACATTTTTAGGCAATGCCGCACCGCCAGATATCATAAACTTCAAACGTCCGCCAGTTTTTTCTTTGATTTTGCTGAAAACAAGCTTCTCTGCAATCGCTTTTTCTGCACTCAAGATAATGCCCGGTGTTTTTCCAGCTTCTTTAGTAGTACGGTAGCTATTACCTATTTTTAAAGCCCAGTTAAATATCTTGGCTTTTACGCCTCCTGCAGCCGTACCCGATTTTATTGCCTTATCATGTATACGCTCAAGTAAACGTGGTACACAGCTCATTACGGTAGGCCTTACCTCGCCCATATTTTTAGCTAACAGCTCTAAACTTTGTGCAAAGGCAATCTTACAGCCTTGTGCACAACAAACATGGTAAGTTGCAGTACGTTCAAACACATGCGATAAAGGTAAAAACGAAAGGAACGTTTCAGTTTCGTCTATCACAGGGATTTGTTGCAGGCAAACCTTAACATTTTCTACAAAATTATAATGGGTTAACATTACACCTTTGGGCGTTCCTGTTGTGCCCGAAGTATAAATTAAAGATGAAACATCATGAGGCAATACTTCTGCTCTGCGTTGGTTTATTTCGGCAATACGCTCAGGTGTAACTGTAGTATTTAGCATATCTTGATACGAGATGATTTCAGCTTTAACATCATCAGGAACATTTATTTTTCCATAATCAGCAAAAGCAGGTATAATGTATCTAAGTTCGAGACAATTATCGGCAATCTTTAATATTTTTCTGTATAGAAATGGATTGCCCACAAGGATAGCTTTGATTCCTGAATCGTTAACGATGTAAGCCACTTCTTGTTCAGACAGGGTAGGGTAGATAGAAACATTAATTACCCCAATCTGTTGGATTCCCTGATCGTAATAAACATATTCTGGAGAGTTTTCTATCATTAAACCAAGTCTATCGCCTTTTGCAATTCCTTTTTCTAAAAAGAAAGCTGAAACGGCATCGGCCTTAGCTAAAGTTGTGGCAAAAGATATTTCTTCCCATTCTGCACCTTTTTTATGAATTAAAAAGGTTTCTTCAGGTTTATGGATATTTTTTACAACATTACGCAATAAAGATGGAATGGTAGAAAATTCATTAAATACGACCATATTAAATTATGAGGTTTGGTTTAATCAACAATGATAAACTATTGTGATTAATAATACAAAATGTAGAGCTTTTTGTTAGCAAAAATGTAAATGCTTTAAAAAGCAAAAGGCATCGTTTGTGTACGATGCCTATACTATAGTTTATAAATTATTTAAACAGAGAAACTCTCTCCACAACCGCAAGTACGGCTTGCGTTAGGATTTATAAAGTTAAATCCCTTTCCGTTAAGACCATCGCTAAAATCTAATTCTGTGCCAGCTAGGTACAAGAAAGATTTCATGTCTAAAGCAACCTTAACGCCATTATCTTCAAAAAACTGATCGCCTGTTTTCTCCTCGTTATCAAAATCCAGATTATAAGACAAACCTGAACATCCTCCGCCTTTAACAGATACACGTAAAAAATAGCCTGCCCCTAAATCGGCATCCTGCATTAGGTGTGCAATCTTGTCTTTTGCTTTATCGGTTATAGTAATCATGATATTTACGATTTTAGATTTACGATTTTAGATTGTGCAATTGCAAATCGTAAATCTGTTTCTTTTATAGATTTGGCAAATCTAAAACCTCTTAGTGGTGTGATTTAGGCAATTCCAATGCTTCTAAACCATTTTTCACGCGGTAATCGTTGATAGCCGATTTAATGGCATCTTCTGCCAATACTGAGCAGTGGATTTTTACCGGAGGTAAAGCCAATTCTTCAACAATATCCATGTTATCAATAGTTAAAGCTTCATCAATTGATTTGCCTTTTAACCATTCTGTTGCCAGTGAAGAAGACGCAATTGCAGAACCACAGCCAAAAGTTTTAAATTTAGCATCGGTAATTACATTATTGTCATCTACTTCTATCTGTAAACGCATTACGTCGCCACACTCTGGAGCACCTACTAAACCGGTACCCACATTTTTTGAATCTTTATTTAAAGTACCAACGTTGCGGGGGTTGGTATAGTGATCAATTACTTTTTCTGAATATGCCATGATATTTACTATTTACCATTTTAGATTGACGATCTGCCTTTCTAAAACCTTATTTATTTACAAATTTACATTTACGATTTAACGTACTATCGTAAACAATTGTTTTTACTTTGTTTTATGCGATTTACAAAATCAATCATGATTCGTAAATCTGCAATTTAAAATCTCCTTAGTGTTCTGCCCACTCAATTTTGCTTAGGTCAACTCCTTCTTTAAACATTTCCCAAAGTGGAGAAAGGTCTCTAAGATGGTTTACTGCATTTTTGGTGTTTTCTATTGCATAATCTACTTCTTCTTCAGTAGTAAATCTACCTAAACCAAAACGTATCGAAGAGTGTGCCAAATCATCAGATAAGCCTAATGATTTTAGTACATATGAAGGCTCTAAAGATGCAGA
>DDEP01000086.1:0-3989 GCA_002336465.1 Pedobacter sp. UBA1951 | reverse complement strand
TCTTCAAGGTTTAATAAAGCATTTTCAAGTTTATCGCGTAATGCAGATAAGCGTTTAGCCTCTTCGTCCATTTCCAAACGACACAATTCGCAAGCTTTACCAAAACCAACAATACCCGGTACGTTTAAAGTTCCTGAACGCATACCGCGCTCATGACCACCGCCATCCATTTGTGCAGTTACTTTAACTCTTGGTCCTTTTCTGCGTACATATAGAGCACCAATTCCTTTAGGGCCATACATTTTATGTGCACTAAAAGCCATCAAGTCAATACCATCTGCGTTTACATCAACAGGGATTTTTCCAACAGCCTGCGTAGCATCTGTCATGAATAAAGCGCCGTGTTTATGTGCAATGGCCGATATTTCTTTAACGGGTTGAACTACACCAATTTCATTATTACCGTACATGATCGAAACAAGAATTGTTTCAGGAGTCATAGCCGCTTCTAACTCTTGCAAATCGATTAACCCATCTTCTTTAACATTTAAGTAGGTTATTTTAGCACCTAATTTTTCAAGGTGTTTACAAGTGTCAAGTACAGCCTTATGCTCTGTGGTTGCAGTAATAATGTGATTACCTTTATCGGCGTACATTTCAAAAACGCCTTTAATGGCTAAATTATCAGCTTCAGTTGCACCCGATGTAAAAATAATCTCTTTATCTGTACAACCAATCAATTTAGCTACCTGTTCGCGGGCATAATCTACAGCTTCTTCTGCTACCCATCCAAAAGCGTGGTTTCTGCTGGCTGCATTACCAAATTTGTTGGTGAAATACGGAAGCATAGCTTCTAATACCCTCGGATCTAATGGGGTAGTGGCATTGTTATCTAAGTAAATTGGAAGTTCCATTATCTCTAAATTCTTTAAATCGTACACAAAGATACGAAAAAACTTTTCCAACTATTATAAATAATACCTATGAACATATAGATAAATGATGCATTTTTACATTGTAATAACCTTTAGTTTAATGAACAAGATAGAACATATAGGCATTGCCGTACGTAATCTGGATGAAAGCATTAGCATTTACGAAAAGCTTTTGAACACACCATGTTACAAAACCGAGACCGTAGCCAGCGAACATGTAGATACCGCCTTTTTTTTAAACGGACCTAATAAAATAGAGCTGTTGGCCAGTATAGAGCCAAACGGGGTAATTGCCAAGTTTATAGAGAAGAAAGGGGAAGGCATACACCATATAGCCTTTGATGTGGAGGATATACATGCAGAAATGGAACGGTTAAGAAGCGAAGGTTTTACATTGCTTAATGAGCAGCCTAAAAAAGGAGCAGATAATAAACTAATTTGTTTTGTTCATCCTAAAAATACAAACGGCGTATTGATTGAACTTTGTCAGGAAATTAAATGAGCGATATTAAAGCATTGATAGGTTTAGTTTCTAATGATTTTGAGGTTGACAGTAACTTTTCTGAAGCTCAGTTACGGGCAGCACTGATCAAAGTCTTTGAATATCTTGTGGAAGATAATTTTAACAAATTGCTGCAAATCTTGTACAGGGCAGATGTAGATCAGTATAAACTCAAGGAACTGCTCGAGAATACTCCAGATAAAAGCTCGGCAGAAATCATTGCAGATGCTTATTTAAACCGACAAAAAGCTAAAGTGGAAATCCGTAAAAAATACAGTGGATAGATTTATGACAAAGGCTTTTAAGTGAGAGATAAGAAGCTTTTGGTAAAAGTTATAAGCTAAAATTATTAATTTTGAATTATATTAAAAGCTAAATCACTTCATCTTGGCAAAGATCAATAAGAATTCGCATAAAATTTTATACCGTAAATATTCTTCCAATGTGAAGTATATTTTGATGGTATTGAGTGTGTTGATCATAACACTTGTGCTGCCTAAACAACCTAAATTCAGATATGAATTTGAAAAGGGAAAGATATGGCTCAACAAAGATCTGATTTCTCCTTTTAGTTTTGCCATTTTAAAAACGCCTAAGCAGGTAGATGCCGATAAAAAAACGGCTTTGAACAATGTTTTGCCTATCTATAAATATGAGGACGATGTATTTAAAGTGCAAAACGATGCTTTTTTGAACGAGTTTGACATTAAGTGGAAATCGGCAGGGTTAAATGAGCGCGAAACAGAACGGGCAAAGAACAATGCCCAAGGCCTCCTAAAAACCGTTTATACCAAAGGAATTATCAGTATCAATGCAAAACACCAGAAAGATGGCAAGAATTATGATTTCTCGCTGATACATAACAACATTGCCAGAACAGTGAACGTAGAAGATGTGTTTACAGCAGAAAAAGCACTCGACTTCTTTAAGGATAATTACAGAACACAAGATATTAATGCTAAGAATCTAGTGTTAGACTTGTTAGAAAGTCATTTAAAACCCAATATATTTTTTGATGAACGTTTAACGGCAGAAGTTCAGAAATCTACGTTAAATAGTATTTCTACTACTAGAGGTATGGTAGAAAAGGGCGAAATGATCATTGCAAAAGATAGCTTGGTTAACGATGATGCTTATCAGAAATTGGTTTCTTTCAGAGAAAATTACGAAGCGCAGACCAAAACCGTAGGCAATGGCAGTTTAGTGTATTTAGGTCAGATTTTTCTGGTGGGCTTTATCATTGCCCTATTGATGATTTTCCTTTTTCTGTTCAGGAAAGATATTTTTGCTGATAACCGCCAATTGTCGCTATTGTTATTGGTTGTAACCACCATGTTGGTCGTGTTAACATGGGCATTAAAATTTAATATTTCTAACCTGTACCTGATACCATTTTCTATCGTACCTATTATTATCAGGATACTTTTTGATACACGTTTAGCGCTTAACCTGCATTTGCTGGTTATTTTAATTGCAGGCTTTTTTGTGCCCAACAGCTTTGAATTTGTTTTTTACCAGACCACCGCAGGTATGGTGGCCATTTATAGCATCAGATATTTGGTACGTCGTGAGCAATTGCTAATTTCGGCATCTTATATACTGGTATCTTATTTTGTGGCCTTTGTGGGCATTCATTTATTAAGAGAAGGCTCTTTTAGTCAGATAGAGTGGTCTAATTTCCTGCCTTTTGTATTTAGTGTACTGTTATCGTTATTGGCTTATCCTTTAATTTATGCTTTTGAACGGGTGTTTGGTATTACTTCTGATGTAGCATTGGTAGAGCTTACCAATACCAACAACAAACTGTTGCGTGAGCTAGCTTTTAAAGCTCCGGGTACTTTTCAGCATTCGCTACAGGTGGCCAATTTAGCTGAGGCAGCCATTTTTAAGATAGGCGGAAATGCCTTATTGGTTAGAGCAGGTGCTTTGTATCATGATATTGGTAAAATGGAAAACCCACAGTACTTTATTGAAAACCAAAGCACAGGAGTAAGTCCACATGATAAATTACCTTATGAACAAAGTGCGCAGATTATCATTAGGCACGTACATAAAGGGATAGAGATTACCCGTAAGCATAAATTGCCCGAATCGGTAATCGATTTCATCAGAACCCACCATGGTAATACTAGGGTAGATTATTTCTATCAATCTTTTTTAAAGAATTCTCCTGAAAAGTTTATCGATGAGAATATTTTCAGGTATCCGGGACCTATTCCTTTTTCTAAAGAAACGGGTGTGTTGATGTTGGCAGATTCGGTAGAAGCGGCATCCAGAAGTCTTAAAAATCCAGATGCAGAGAGTATAAATTTACTGGTTGAACGTATTATTGACTATAAATTGGAGCAAAATCAATTAGACAATTGCGATTTAACTTTAAAAGATTTAGAAACTATTAAGTTGATTTTCAAGACGATGTTAATGAGCATCTATCACGTTCGGGTAGATTATTTACAAAAGGTGTAATTTTTTTTTGCAAACATTAATGAATTGCTATATTTGCAACCTCGAAACGCAGCAACGCCGATCGAAAGGAGAGGTGCCTGAGAGGCCGAAAGGAACAGTTTGCTAAACTGTCGTACTGGTAACGGTACCGAGGGTTCGAATCCCTC
>DDEP01000065.1:1546-3938 GCA_002336465.1 Pedobacter sp. UBA1951 | reverse complement strand
TAACCACTCAGGCACAATTGAGCATAGGACCTGAGTTTGAGCAAGCCTACCAAAAAGGAACGAGGGATAAAAGTGGGGCTCCGGGTAAAAATTACTGGCAAAATACGGCCAATTACGATTTAAAAATAGATTTTAATCCCACAACACGTTTGCTTAAAGGTGAAGTTGAGATTGTTTATACCAATAATAGTCCTGATGTTTTAAATGAGATTTGGTTTAAACTTTACCCTAACCTCTATAAAAAGGGCGTTCCTAGAAAAAGCAAGATCAGTGAAAGCGATTTAGGCGATGGGGTTCAGATTACTAAAGTTTTGTTGAACGGGAAAAATCAAGAGATTGGAAACTTGGTTATTGATGGTACCAATATGCATACGGCAATACCTGCATTGCAACCGGGTAAATCTTTGAAATTCAAGATCAATTATCATTATATTTTGAACAAGGGTTCTCATGTGCGTACAGGACAGGTAGATGATGGAGCTCATTTTATTGCTTATTCGTTTCCACGTATTGCTGTTTATGACGATATAGATGGTTGGAATAAATTTCCTTATACTGGTTCTGAAGAGTTTTACAATGATTTTTGCAATTTTAAAGTTGCCGTTACCGTACCACAAAATTATGCAGTATGGGCTACCGGAGATTTGCTGAACGCCAAAGAAGTTTTTACCAAGAATATACTTGAAAAATACTTGCTGGCACATAAAGCAGATGATGTAATAGATGTGATAGATAGTGCTGCTCTTGCCCAGAATAAAGTTACTGCTCCAAAACCATTTAATACCTTTAAGTTTGAAGCAAAAAACGTGGTAGATTTTGCTTTCGCAACCAGCAACCATTATTTATGGAAATCTACCAGTTTGGTGGTTGATCCAAATACACAGAGACGCACCCGCGTAGATGCTGTTTTTAATGCCCATCATAAAGATTATTATGAAGTCATTGATTTCGCTAGAAAAACGGTGTACGCCATGAGTTATACATTTCCGAAATGGCCTTTCCCCTATAGTCATGAAACTGTTTTTGATGGCTTAGACCAAATGGAATACCCAATGATGGTAAACGACAATCCCGTTGATAACAGGGTAGATGCTATTACCTTAACCGACCATGAGATTTTTCACACCATGTTTCCTTTTTATATGGGGATTAATGAAACTAAATATGGCTGGATGGACGAAGGTTGGGCAACCATTGGGGAGTGGTTAATATCTCCAATGATAGACAGCAGTATTGTTGATGAATACGGAATTTCTGCAACAGGATCTAGTTCTGGCAGCAAAGATGATACACCAATCATGACCCTTACTCCAGATCTTAAAGGCTCGGGTGGTTTTACCAATTCTTACCCTAAACCCGGCTTAGGTTACCTTTATATTAAAGATTATTTAGGTGATGAATTGTTTACCAAAGCATTGCACCATTACATTAAATCGTGGAATGGTAAACATCCAATACCATACGATTTCTTTTATAGCATGAATGCAGGTTCAGGTAAAAACTTAGATTGGTTCTGGAAACGTTGGTTTTTTGAGGGAGGTGTGTTAGATATGGCTATAAAATCAGTTAATAAAACAACAGAAGGTTATGCCGTTGAAGTAGAAAACAAAGGTACAAAACCTCTACCTATAGACTTGATTTTAACATATGAGGATGGCTCTACCGAAAAAATACATCATAGCATTGGCGTATGGGAAAACGGTAATGCTGCTTATACCTCTAATGTGAAATCGGGTAAAAAACTTAAAAAAGTTGTGATGGGCAGTAGCCATGTGCCCGATAAAAATAAAAAAGATAATGTTTATGAATTAAATTGATTTCATTAACATTATGATGCAACAAAAGACGCCTTTTTGCGTCTTTTGTTGTAAATGGAGCTATTCAAAACATTTAAACCTAAAGATTGCCTATTGCAAAAATATGTAAGCTATTATTACATAGATATAGCCAGTAAGACAGGTTATTATAATGAATATACCTGTTATCCTCACTATAACAGTACAGTATCTATTTACAAAAGTCACAATTGCACATTGCATAAAAAGCACAGTACTATAGAATATGATCAGGCAGCAGCAGCTGTACAGATATTTACTCCTTTACGTGATGATATTTTAAAAGTCACACAAAAAGGCCCGGTACATAAGATTGCCATCGTTTTTGAGCCTTTTGGGATCAACCAATTCATGACTAATCCCTGCCTAACAGATTGTAAAGTTTCGCCCAATTTTATGCTCTTTTCTGCTGCAGAAATTGATGCTTTGCTAAGAGAAACCAATGAAGAGAAATTGATTGCATTACTGGATCATTACCTGCTTGCTAAATTCAATGAAATAACCAATCCTTATATAACATATGCCCTAAAAACCTTTCATGATTTAGAAGAAGAATG
>DDEP01000065.1:0-1455 GCA_002336465.1 Pedobacter sp. UBA1951 | reverse complement strand
CTATCTGCAGAAGCACATTATGCTGATCAGTCACATTTCATCAAAGCCTGTAAAAAACTAACTGGGCTTACACCTTCTCAATTCTTTAGCAATGGAAAGCTCATAGGTTCTGAAGACACCTTTTGGAGTTTTAATAGCTAAATGTCCCAAATGTACAATTACTAGCATTTGCTCTGAATTAACTTTGAATGATTATTAGAAATTAATTCAAGGAATTTATGAGAAGGATTTTTATCGTATTGCTGTTTTCTCTGTGCACGCTTTTTTTTGAGAATATTTATGCGCAGAGTTACCAAAAACTTGCAGATAGTGCATTACATGTAATGTGGGCAGCAAAAGACACAACAGGGTATCGCAAATCGCTGAATTTATATGAAGAAGCATTTAAATTATATCCACAAAATATAGAAGAATTGGCATTGTACAAATCGGCTGTGCTCTCAGGAGAGCTTAATGAGATAGATAAATCTTTTGGTTATCTAGCGCATTTATTAGCCATCAACAATGAAAAAAACAACACTTGGAGAAGCATTACTGGAAAGTTTGCTAGGCAAGAATATAAAAATCTGATTACTGATCAGCGTTGGCCCTTAGTGGTAAAGAAAGCAGAAGAGCTGAAAAGCATTTTTTTTGACGACTTGACTAAGGCTCAATCAGAATTTCAAGAGAACAACTGGAAAAACTTGAAACTTTCTGAGATTAAAGATGGAAAAACACTATACAGGAATATAAGATCTTTTAACCAATTTAAACCTAAATCTAAGCAGAATTACTCTATTAAATTTAAGGTAAAGGATAGCTTGTTTACTTCTTATTATGTGAGCCTCCCGCCAAATTATAACCCTAAAAAGAGCTATGCGCTGTTATTTTTTCTGCACGGCGCAGTTCAATCTAATTCCTTATCTGAGTTTCAGAATGAAGATATCTTACAAGGGTGGAACAGGTTTTATACCAAATATGCTACCTTAAATGACGTAATCATGGTTTATCCTAAAGGTTCTCGTCAATATAACTGGATGATGCCCAATGATGGGTTCTTTATGATCCCTGCCATGCTTAAAGAACTAAAACAGTCAATCAATATAGATGACGATAAGGTATTTATTACAGGTCATTCTAACGGAGCAACAGGGTCATTCTCTTATTTAATGAAAAAGCAAAGTCCTTTTGCTGGGTTTTATGGTTTTAATACCCGTCCGGTAGTGAGAACTGGAGGTACTTTCATCTTAAATATCAAGAACCGATCTTTTTTTAATGTATCTACAGATCAAGACTATTATTTTCCACCAGAAGGAAATGACAGCTTGAACGTTATTATGAAATCGGTCAAAGCAGACTATCAGGATCACCGTTTCAATGGCTTTCCGCATTGGTTCCCTCAGTTTGATGAATCTGAAGCAGTTTATCCTTTAATCTTTAAAGATATTAAGGAACGGAATAGGTTACCTTTTCGTA
>DDEP01000238.1:2617-3199 GCA_002336465.1 Pedobacter sp. UBA1951 | reverse complement strand
GCTACGGTTTAACGGGGAGCTTTCATATCCATATCCGGTAAATCTTTAATTCCTAATTGAAGTAATTCATTAGTAAATGAATCCCATCCTGATAATGGTGGTTTATAAATATGCTTTGAGATTATTGTATCAATGTACTTAGATCTGGAGCTATCTCCTTTGAAATAGTAAGTAATTTGCTCAGCTTCCCATTTGTTATTATTTCTTTTTAAAAGAAACAACTGGCTTGTATCAAAAAAATCATATATACTCCACACCCTAATTTACAATTGATTATACCCACTATCTATATCATCAATGTCAAGTTTATTTACCATTCTATTTATAAATCCATAAATATTTTTAACCTTCCCATTGGGATACTTTGGAAGGTCTCTTATAAATGAATCTGAAATATTAATTACAATATCCTGGTCTGACCTTTTTTGACTTTTACAGGAACATAAAAAAAATAAAAGAAAAGTAGATAAAAAAAAGAAGACGCTATTTTTCATATAAGCCATTTTTTAACTGACATTAGTTATATCAGAACTTACGCCACACATAGTTGTGTATCGGGCCGAGGCTGGCAAACCCAGCCAC
>DDEP01000238.1:0-2576 GCA_002336465.1 Pedobacter sp. UBA1951 | reverse complement strand
ACGAAGCATAACAACCCTAAAGTTTTAGATTTATCAAAGAGCAGAAGACTACGAACAATCGGGGGCGTAATTTTTTTTATTAAAGTAACGATGACGGGCTTTTATTATTATTCTCGACTATTTATCACCTCATCATCTAACCGGGCTGCTATTATTGCTTTTTCAAGATGACCAACCGTAAAAGGTTTAACTATTCTATTCTCCAAACTAAAAATACCGGGTTCATCATAAAGGTATTTTGCAAAATTGAAGTCAGCTATATCAACATTATACCTTTTGCTAAAAGCAACTATTAAGTCATCTGCATCCCCTCCTGCAACACCTAAATCATCTTCGATTAAGGTTGCTCTGGTAATTGATACATCATATCTCCCAACCTGTTGAGCTACAAATGAAGCTAATTCTTCAAAGCGATTTTCATTTTCAGTATTACTCATTTTTCGTTTGTTTCAGTATTCTTAGACTTCTTTGCATCTTCCTCTTCCTTGATTCCGGGAATGTCCTTGTTATGAACAAGTATCGTACTGGCTGTTACAAAATAGTTATGATTGCCACTTACTTTCATGTTATAAACAATAACTGTTATACTAACTTGCTTTATTGCTGTTATCACAACCCATTCGCCAGCGGAGACCGAGGCTGGCAAACAGCCACAGGCGGTGGAGGTTAGTTTGCAACTACCGGCNNAAAGACAAACTCTTCGAGTTTGATATTTAGTTACAAACTAAATATAGCTTTCCTGAATTTTTAAATTTATCAAAGAACAGAACACTCAGGACAACTGAGGGCTTAAAGATACTGCCATGCTTAGAAGGCTCAACGATATTTCTGCTTTGCCTGATAAAGACAGGGAACATATTCTCTACACTATTGACGGGCTGATTAAATCGGCAATGCTGCAAGCTCTCTAAAAACATTCCTTACTTGGGTTTGATAGTTAAAAGCAAAATGCCCAAAATCAAACAGAAGATGCCTAATACAACAGAAAAGCCTTTACCGTAATTTCTTATAGGTCTGTAATGAACTAACTGCATCTTAGACTTAAAACCATCTTTCTTTAACCCATTGCTTATAAGCAATACGCCTACACAAAATAAGAAGATAGCGGTCGCATATAAAGTAAAAGTCTTTGACATCTTATTTCTTTTCTTCAATCACATCCTTTAACAGCTTAAAAGAAAATGTATGATTATACGCTGTTGCGTTACACATCACTGTATCCTTATCAAAAGATTGCAACTTGACAAACAATGTATCGCCAGGCTGCAATCCTTCTTCGGCATAATAAATTCGTTTAATTATCAAACTATACTCATTGCAGGATACCCAATTCACAAAAGATTCAGAATACAAGTTAGTTCCTGCATATTCAAGTTGAACAGTGTCTTTTATTAAAAAGAACTTAGAAGTCAATTGCCCATTGGAAGAAAGATATATAAACTTTTGATTGTTCATATACTGTTTGGCACAAGAGCTTCGCTTTGTAACCGAACATCCTACCATTAACAACACAACAAACAAACCAACATTTATAAAAAATGCTTTTACCATTGCATTTATACTTTATTGATTTGTTTTAATTGGAAGTATTATTGGCGGCTTAACGTAAGTATTATCAACCTTTGCCTTATTGTCGTCCGGCTTGATTAGAGGAGCATTGCCTCCACCTGTCATTGTTCCTAATAGATTTTGAAAGGCTTTTGCCGTCTCTGGATTTACTCCATCTAGAGTAAGAGACAAGCCCGATAATATTGTGCTTGCCTTTTCAACATCACTCATTTTATCAAAACCAGTCACTTTGAACGTTAATACTCCTTCACTAAATTCAGCTACTGTTTTTACATCATCACTAATCAACTTTTTACCAGTAGCAGCTTCAGAAGCACCATTTGTAAGGAAAATAGCTGTGCCGGATAATGTAGTTGGTATTTGGTCAGCAGCTTCCTTATTACCAGATATATCAAAAGCTAATTTCATTGTACCGCCTGCAACTGTTGCAGAACCTGCCAATCCAACTAATATTGGAGCAGCAGTACCACCAGAAGCAACTAATAGAGTTACTCCTCCGGCTATCGTAATAACATCTTTTGTAACATTGATTACTGGCTCTGCTTTTTTAGCAAGGTTGGTAGCTACTGCTTGGGTAGTCTTATTTGCTTGGTCAACATTGATACCTGCATATCTAAACATTGCATTGAACTCCTGCAATTCTAATCCTTCTAAATCAAAGCCTCTTCCCACTTTGTTTTCAGCGTAAGCGTAAGTGCTATTGTAAACATATTTATCTGCAAGAGGGTCTACTTGTACAAACCTTCCTATTTGTGGGTCGTGGTTTCTATATCTGAACTGATACCAATTTAATCCTAAGTCATCATCCAATTGTTGACCAATGAATTTCTTCTTATTTTCAGGAACACCGTTTAAAGCTTTACTACTGATGCCAGCCATAACTAATCCGAATGGGTAGTAATGTGTTTCCTCCAGTATCGCCCCCCTGGTATGCACCACCTGCAAGTTGTCAAAGAACACATTCACCGGGCTCTCGTTGCTTACATAAATATACACATAGCCGTTCT
>DDEP01000139.1 GCA_002336465.1 Pedobacter sp. UBA1951 | reverse complement strand
GGGTCATTTCAAGATGCTGCTCCTGATCCTTTCCTACAGGTACCAAGCTTGCACGATGGATCATAATATCGGCAGCCATCAAAACCGGATACGTTAGTAATCCTGCATTGATATTTTCTGGCTGAAGGCGTACTTTATCTTTGAAAGTGGTAGTTTTTTCCAACTCGCCTTTGTAGGCCATCATGTTTAAAAACAGATACAACTCTGCTATTTGGGGCAAATCGCTTTGACAATAAAGTGTAACCTTAGCAGGATCCAATCCTGAGGCTAAATACTCTGATACAACATGCAATACGTTTTCCTTTAATTCTTTGGTATCTGGATGGGTGGTAAGCGAGTGCAAATCGGCAATAAAAAAGTAACAATTGTATTCGTTTTGCATTTTAACGTAATTACGCAAAGCACCAAAATAGTTACCTAAATGTAAATTACCCGTGGGACGAACGCCGCTAACAACAATTTGTTGATTCTTAGTCATAGGCTGCGAAGATAAATGCTAATTTCAAAATTAGAATTGAAGATTGTATCTAACTTTTTAGTTTATTCTAATTTATTCATTGCAACGCTAAAAAAAGCCGCTCATTATTGAGCGGCTTATATATGATTGGTTGCCTCTTAGCGCAAGAATAATAATTCACGATACTTGGGTAAATACCATTCTTTATCATCTACCAACAGTTCTAGCTTATCTGCGTGATAACGAATTTGATCAAAGAAAGTTGCTTTTACCTGGCTTTCGTAAGCAATAGCTTTGGTACGAGTATCCTCTATAGCGTTGCATATCTTACGTGCTTCAATCATGTTCTCTACCAAATCGCTAAGTTTGTTGATATGCTCAGAAATTTTGTCGAGAATTTGCTTTTGATTAGCATAAGCACCTTCAGTCAGCCCAACATCTTTCAACCCTCTAATATTTTTTGCTAAAAGATTCTGATAGCGAATAGAAGGGGGAAGAATCATGCTGGTTGCCATTTCTCCCATAATACGACCTTCAATTTGAACCTTTTTGATATATTTTTCCAACTCTATCTCATGTCTGGCATGAAGTTCTGCATTACTGTAAATACCATTTTCTACAAATAGTGTAGTATTTTTTTCATTCACCATTGCATCCAAAGCAAGCGGTGTTGTTTTTAGATTAGGAAGCCCTCTTTTCTCTGCTTCCTTTTCCCATGCCTCGCTATAGCCATCACCTTCAAACAAGATTTTTTCGCTACTACCGATATAATCATTTATCACTTGCATAATAGCGATTTCTTTCTTGTCGCCTTTTTCGATCAACGAATCCACATCCTTTTTAAACTGCTTTAAAGTTTGAGCCATGATGGTATTGAGCGTAGTCATTGGACTAGCACAATTGGCCGTAGATCCTACTGCTCTAAATTCAAACTTATTTCCAGTAAATGCAAATGGAGACGTACGATTCCTATCTGTATTGTCCAATAAAAGATCTGGAATGCTCTTGTGAATATCCAATTTCAACATACTTTCATCCTGCTCATCCATATCGCTGGTAACTCTTTGCTTTACATCATTCAGCACTTTTGCCAAATATTCTCCAATGAAAACAGAAATAATTGCAGGAGGAGCTTCATTAGCTCCTAAACGATGATCGTTAGATGCAGAAGCAATTGTTGCTCTTAAAATATCGGCATAATCATGTACAGCTTTGATGGTATTTACAAAGAAAGTAAGGAACATCAAATTGGTTTTAGGTGTTTTGCCCGGTGCTAACAGGTTTACTCCGGTATCGGTGGCCAAACTCCAGTTATTATGCTTGCCACTACCATTAATGCCTGCAAATGGTTTTTCATGAAACAATACGCGCAGCCCGTGCCTAATAGCAATACGAGACATTACATCCATCAACAAGGTGTTATGATCTACTGCCAAATTCACTTCTTCAAAAATTGGAGCACACTCAAACTGTGCAGGTGCTACTTCGTTATGACGGGTTCTTAATGGAATACCCAGTTTATAACACTCATTTTCAAAATCGCGCATAAAAGCATATGTCCTTTCGGGGATAGAACCAAAATAATGGTCTTCTAATTGCTGATTTTTAGCAGAATTATGTCCATACAAAGTACGACCGCACATTTGAAGGTCTGGTCTGGCTCGGTACAGCCCTTCATCTATTACAAAATACTCCTGTTCCCATCCTAAAGTGGGGGTAACACGGGTAATGTTTCGATCAAAATAGTTGCAAACATCAACAGCCGCTTTATTTAAAGTATCGATAGATTTTAAAAGCGGAGCTTTATAATCTAACGACTCGCCAGTGTATGAAATAAATATAGTAGGAATACAAAGTGTGCGCCCATACCCTATTTCAATAATAAAAGGAGGAGATGAAGGATCCCAACCAGTATATCCTCTCGCTTCAAATGTGGCCCTTAAACCGCCATTTGGAAAAGAAGAGGCATCTGGCTCTTGCTGAATAAGTGCAGCACTATCAAACTCTTCAATTGGAGTACCATCACTTTTTAATGTAAAAAAAGAATCATGCTTTTCCGCCGTTGTACCAGTAAGCGGTTGAAACCAGTGGGTATAATGCGT
>DDEP01000224.1 GCA_002336465.1 Pedobacter sp. UBA1951 | reverse complement strand
CCATTTTCAATGATATAAGGATACTGATCTAAGATTCGTTTCATATTTCTGTACTGAGCTTTTATCTCTAACTGGTATGAAGAATGCGGATAATGCTTTAATACATTTTTTGCTGTTTCTTCAATTAAAGCAGCATGAGCTTTTAAAAGTTCATCATCAAAATCGCGGATAATAAATCTAATCTCAGCTTGTTCAACGTTACCGCTCATGCCTACCGGATGCACAAAGCCCTCTTTTTGTTGTGTGCTCTCAGGAGAAAGATGATCTTTAGGTAAGGCTGCAATAATATCTGCAGCAATTTTTATGGCACTTTCCATTTTACCTTTAGCAAAGCCCGTGTGGGCACTTATGCCATTAATGGTAAGTACTGCCCCATCAGCCGAGAAGGTCTCATCCTCAATAGAGCCCAAAGTTTCTCCATCAATGGTATAAGCAAGGTCTGCACCTAATTTTTCTAAATTAGCTTTATCAACACCTCTTCCAATTTCTTCGTCAGGAGTAAACAGAATTTTTATATCGCCATGCTTTATTTCAGGATTCTGCACTAAATAAGTAACCGCCTCCATTATTTCGGCAATACCGGCTTTATTATCTGCGCCTAACAAAGTTGTTCCGCTAGCCGTAATAATGTCGTTTCCAATTTGGTTTTGCAAGTCTTTATGGTCGGCCATTTTTAAAACAACGTTATTGTCATCAGGTAATACCAAGTCTTCTCCCTGATAGTTCTTGTGCACAATAGGCTTTACATTCTCGCCACTGCAATCTGGCGAAGTATCCATATGAGAACAAAAGCACACAACAGGTACTTTTTTATCGCTGTTTGATGGAAGGGTTGCATACACATAGCCCCACTCATCCAAATGTGCATCTGATAGGCCCAATGCCAAAAGTTCATCAGCCAATAATTTGCCTAGATTCTTTTGTTTTTCGGTAGATGGGATAGAAGTAGAAAAGGGATCTGATTGGGTATCTATTTTAGCGTATCTTATAAATCGCTCTGTAAGCGAATTGGAATTGATTTTGATATTTAGCATAATTTCAAAGTTAATACTAAAAGTTTTCAATAAAATTATATTTTTGTAATAAAGCACCTAATTCATAAGAACTTGAAAAAAATTTGTGCCGCTTTAATTCTAAGCATTTTTATTTCAGTCACATACGCTCAATCTAATTTTTACAAGTTGGGCGTTGGGCTGGGCGCCGGAGGTACATACTCTTTCACAGATGTTAAACAAGGAAATTTCGGGTTGGCAGGTTATGCCACCGCGGAATACTACTTTACACCATTTATTACAGGTAGTTTGGAACTACAAATGGGCACTGTTAAAGGAGGCAATATAAAAACAGACCCTCATAACAGGGAGTTTACCAACGGTTACAAAGCCATAACATTAGGTGGCAAAGCAAGGCTTGGCCAGCTTACAGATTTCTATTATAACGATTTCCTTAATTATATCAAGGGCTTTTATATTGGTACAGGAGCCGGAGTGATCGTCAACAAAATGAAATCTATAGTAAGGGTTAAGCCCGATGGAAGTGGCTATGTTTTTCCTGGATCAGATAACAGCGTTAATGCTGTTGTACCTATTAACGTAGGTATAGATTTCTATTTCCCTGATCAGTGGGGAGACATTAGGTACGTCGTAAATGTTAATTACCAAACAAATTTTACTTTTGGCGAAGGATTGGATGGGTATAATGACCCGAAAACCAAATTTAAGAATGTAAGCCCTGATTTATATACTTATTTTTCTGTGGGCGTACGATATAATTTTGGTTTTGTAGGCTTAACAAACAAACCGATAAGATAGTTTTCTTATACGTGGCTCATCACCAATTTTCATTATTTTCATGGGCATTCAACTAAATCCTGAATGCAGATTTTGTGTTTAAGCTATCTTTCTGTTCAACAGATTTTTGGCAATAAAAATTTCGTTTATACCCTATTATTTAAATAATTGTAGCTTAAATTTATAGCAAATAATTTCTTATGAAACCACTGTATCTCTGCTTTGCATTTTTAACCTTTGTTTTTATGATAGATACTCATGCCCAGGTTACCCCTTTCGAAAAAAGTAAAGGAAAAGAAACCACTACCTATTACCAAGCCATTTCATTCTACCAAGAGATAGCAAAACAATATCCTAAACAGGCTAAGTTACTTAGCTACGGAAGTACAGATTTTGGCAAGCCTTTAAATGTGCTGGTACTTTCAAAAGAAGGTGTATTTAATCCCGCAGAAATTAAGAAACAACATAAAGCAATCCTGTTGATCAACAACGGCATCCATCCAGGTGAACCCGAAGGTGTAGATGCAAGTATGATGCTAAGCCGCGACTTGTTAAAAAACAACAAACTTCCACAGCATACAGTTATCTGTATTATTCCTCTTTATAATATAGACGGAAGCTTTAACCGTACAGGTACTTCAAGAGCCAACCAAAATGGTCCGGTTGCTTATGGATTTAGAGGGAATTCAAGAAATTTAGATTTGAATAGAGATTTCATCAAAACCGACTCTAAAAATGCTTATACTTTCCAACAGATTTTTAACACTTGGGATCCTGATATTTTTGTAGATACGCATACTAGCAACGGAGCAGATTATCAATATACCATGAC
>DDEP01000145.1 GCA_002336465.1 Pedobacter sp. UBA1951 | reverse complement strand
CTTACTAACATTCCTATCATTGGTGTAATCAGAAAATATCAGGATAAAATAGATGAAGATAACAGACAAATATTATCTATAAAGAATCCTAAATCCTTATTTGCAGAATCTGTACGGTCTGTGCGTACAAATCTGAGCTTTTTGGCTGCTGATAAAAAGAATAAAGTAGTTTGTATTACATCTGAGATTTCGGGAGAGGGTAAGTCATTTACAACTGTAAACCTAGCCAGTACCTTATGCCTAATTAATAAGAAAGTAATTATCATCGCTGCCGATTTAAGAAAGTCTAAACTACACCATACTTTTAAAGTAGATAATTTAAAAGGCTTAAGTTCTTATCTTTCTAATCAGGCTGAACTAAGTAATATACTCTATAAAACAGAAATAGACGGACTTAGTTTCATTCCGGCTGGCCCTGTTCCTCCAAATCCATCTGAGTTGCTTTATTCAGATAAAATGAAAAATCTTATTGAGCAACTTGCCCAAGAGTATGATTTTGTTTTTATAGACTCGGCTCCGGTTGGTCTCGTATCTGATGCGATTCCTATCATCAGAATGGCAGATATCAATCTATTTGTGATACGTTCGGGCGTATCTAGGTATCATTCTGCTTCGGTTCCAGAAAGGCTATCTAAAGAATTTAATTTATCGAATATCGCTATTATACTAAACGCTTTTGATAATGATATTTTACATAGCAGATATTACACTACTAATTATAGCGGTAGCTACTATGCAAATTACTATTACTATTCGGATTATTCATTAAATTCGGGTAAAAATGGTTATTATAGCAACGAATCGAACAAGAAATGGTGGGAATTTTGGAAAAAATAGCTAGTCATGATAGATAATGCTTATAAATGGTATCCTATTTATACTAAATCAAGGGCCGAAAAAAAGGCTTTTCAAGAACTACAACGCAAAAACATAACCTGTTATCTACCTTTAAGAAAAGAGTTAAAACAATGGAGCGATCGTAAAAAATGGGTAGAAGAACCTCTTTTCAAGTCCTATGTTTTTGTATATATATCTAGCAGAGAATATAGCGAGGTGTTAATGACGCAAGGTATAAGTCGCTTTGTATATTTCTCTGGCAAGATAGCGTCTATGCCACAAAAGCAGATTGATGATCTAAAATTATTACTCGCAGGGAATGACGAACTCGAAATTATCGAACATGAGCTTGAGGCCGGAGAAAAGGTTTTGGTAAACGCCGGACCTTTTAAAGGGATGATTGCCGAACTGGTTTCTATAAAAAGCAAACGAAGTCTAGTACTTAAATTAGAAGCTTTAGGTTATGCTATACAAGTAAATACTTCTATGGCTTATATAGAGCCTTTAAAATAAACCGAAAGAAAAACACAGGAAATCAAGCTGTTAAAAACTTGAATTTCTCTATTTTTACTAAATCAAACAAGCTAAGTTCACATAACCAAAAATGGGACTGAAAGGGCGAAGCTGTAGCCGATAGTAAAAACACATTAAGAAGTCAATCAATACTTCAATATTACTATAAAGCTTCATGTGCAGAATAGCTGGTGTAATCAACTCTAATCTTTCTGAGAATGAAATAAATGCTGCATTGCAAAGAATGTGCAATGTTATGCATAAAGGAGGACCAGATGGTTATGGTTATTATACTGATAAGGAATGGGGTTTTGGACATCGCCGTTTATCTTTAATAGACCTTAGCGAAAAGGGGTTACAGCCTATGTTTTATCACAACAGAGATTTGTGTATTACATTTAATGGCGAAATATATAATTATACAGAGTTAAAGTCCAATTTATTAAATGAAGGTTTTCATTTTTCAACTGAAACAGATACAGAAGTTATCTTAGCAGGTTATGAAGCCCAAGGAGCAGCTTTTTTTAAGCAACTAAAAGGCATGTTTGCATTTGCACTTCATGATAACCGCATAAATACTACCTTTCTGGTAAGAGACCCACAGGGGATAAAACCGCTTTATTATCACGTTAATGAAAACGAACTGATATTTGCTTCCGAAGTAAAAGCTTTTAAAGCTTATAATAATTGGAAAGCAAATAAAGATTGGCCGATTTACTTTTTGGCATTTGGCTTTATTCCTGAGCCTTTTACCACTTTAGCAGATGTTTACAGTTTGGGTAAAGGCCAATGTTTAACCTGGCATCACCAAACAAAGAAATATCATATTGACCAATACACACCAAATTATCCCGATACTGAACAAGCAACAACAGAAAAAGCAATTGACCAAACAAAGGTTTTACTCAATCGATCTGTACAACAGCATCTTATAGCAGACGCCCCTATCGGAGTTTTTTTGAGTGGTGGAATAGACAGCAGTTTATTAGCCATTGTTGCAAGCGAATTACATCCAAATGCAATTAATACCGTGAGCATCAATTTTAACGAAGCCAATTTTTCAGAGCAGGTATTTCAACAAATTGTAGCAGAGCAGATAAACAGCAACCATACAGAGCATACCGTTACACCTGAAGAGTTTAATCGGTATTTTGATCAGGTATTACAAGATATGGATCAGCCTTCTAATGATGGGATAAATTCTTGGTTTGTAAGCATGGCTGCAAAAAAAACAGGGTTAAAGGCAGTACTCTCGGGTGTTGGTGCCGATGAGCTTTTTGGAGGATATCCTTCTTTTAAGCGTCATCGCTTAATAACCAGATTAAAAAGTTTACCCAAAGGTTTGCTCAAATGTGCGCAGTATTTACCTTTTGATAAATTAAAACGCATTGCCTATTTGGCATATACCAATCCTGTTGGCGAATATCTGTTTTTACGGGGATTCTATACACCCGATATGATCGGCAAAATACTTGGTATTAAAACAGGTGAAATCCATAAACTACTTGAAGCTTATCCGTTGAACAAAGAAGTTTTAGCACAAGAACAGGAAGACCGCATTTCATGGTTTGAAACTAATCTGTATATGCAAAACCAGTTATTGAAAGATACCGATTATATGAGTATGGCTCACGGCATAGAAATACGGGTGCCTTTTCTTGACCAAAATCTAATCAGATTTCTTCAAAGTTTACCAACCAAGGTAAGGTTTAAAGAACAGCCTAAGCACCTGCTCATTAATGCTTATAAAAATAAATTACCAGTATCTATTTGGGATAGACCTAAAAAAGGGTTCACTTTCCCTTTTCAATATTGGTTCAAGCAAAATACGGTTATAACCGATGCAAAAATCTATAACAACAATACACAGGCCTTAAAGCTGGTAACGCAATTTAAAAATGGGAAACTGCACTGGTCTAAACTATTTGCGTTATACCAAGTTTTCAAAAACACAGCTTGATTAAACAAGGGCAAACATTATTTTTAAACCTTTATGCTTTCAGCCTTACAGGAGGCATAGAAAAGGTTTGCCGTTCTTTTATACATACATTAATAGAAATATGTCAAAAAAGACCGATGATAATATCATTGCATGATAAACCAAACGATATTCCATCTCCTGTCTTAGAAAAAACTAATTATCTGGCCTTAAGCGGAAAAAAAACTGCATTAATTATCAATGCCTTTATCCGCTCTTTTGGCGTAAGTAATATTATATTATCACACATAAATCTGCTTCCCGCAGCAAAAATCATCTCCTTGGTAAAGCCTAAAGGCAGGTTTATTTTATTTGCACATGGCATAGAAATATGGGCTGATTTACCGAGATGGAAACTAGACTTTTTAAGAAAACATGTAGAAATATGGGCCGTTAGTGAATATACCCGTAATATTCTGGTAGATAAACATCAAATCCCTGAAAATCATATTAAAGTGCTTAATAACTGCTTGGCTCCCGATTTCAACATTCCAAAGTATTTCGAAAAACCCGAACAATTGTTAAGAAAATACCAGATAGCTGCTCAAGAAACCATTCTTTACACTTTAACCCGCTTATCTTCTGCAGAGCAATATAAAGGGTATGATAAGGTTATATTGGCACTCGCCCAATTGAAAACAGAAGGTTATAAATTTAAATATCTAATCGGGGGCAAGGCCGACGAAGCAGAAAAACAAAGAATTGAAGCCTTGATTAAAAATACGGGTTTACAAAATGAGGTAATCTTGTTAGGGTACATCGATGATAAAGACCTAGTTGATCATTTTATACTGGCAGATGTTTTTATCATGCCCAGCAGAGGCGAAGGCTTCGGTATTGTTTTTATAGAAGCTGCTGCTTGTGGCTGCCAAGTTATTGGCGGCAACGCCGATGGAAGTACCGATGCACTTTTAAATGGTAAATTAGGACAAATGATAGATCCAAACAGTGAAAGAGCTATAAAAGGAGCGATAGAAGAAATACTCTTAAACCCTAAAAATAATCGCATAAAGCAGCAAGAACTCACAATAGAAAACTTTGGTTTTCAACAATATATAGAAAAAGTAAAAGCATTGCTTTAAAAGCATTTTTTTGATTAAAAATACAAATAACAAGAAAACAAAATGAGCAACCACCAATACGATTGGAGCATAGAACCTCAAAACTCTCTACTCGATCTAAAACTAAAAGACACTTGGGCATACCGAGATTTACTTTGGCTTTTGGTAAGGAGAGATTTTGTTTCTTTTTATAAGCAGACCATCTTGGGGCCATTGTGGTTTTTTATACAACCTTTGTTAACTACTCTGATCTTTACTTTCGTTTTTGGCAATTTAGCAGGCATTAGTACCGATGGTTTACCGCAACCCTTATTTTATATGGCAGGTATAACAGCATGGAATTATTTTGCCGACTGTCTAACTAAAACGTCAACCGTATTTAAAGATAATGCTAATATTTTCGGCAAGGTTTATTTCCCACGCTTAATCATGCCTCTAAGTATCGTGGTAAGTAACTTAGTAAGATTTGGGGTTCAATTCATACTGTTTTTAATAGTAATGGCCTATTATTATTTTAAAGGTGCAGATTTTAGCATCACATGGGCTATTGCACTTTTCCCTGCTGTTGTTCTCTTAATGGCATTATTAGGTTTAGGTTTAGGTATGATTATTTCGGCAATGACCACCAAATACCGTGATTTAGCTTTTCTAGTTACTTTTGGAGTGCAACTCTTAATGTATGCAACAACCGTAATCTATCCTTTAAGCACGGCAAAGGCTAACTATCCTGATTACGCTTGGTTAATTGAGTATAATCCTATGACCCCTCTTATTGAAACATTTAGGTATGGTTTTTTAGGACAGGGTACATTTAGTTGGTTTAGTTTCGCTTACACAAGCTTAATTACTATAATCATCTTGCTATTTGGCATTGTTATCTTCAACAAAGTAGAAAAGAATTTTGTGGATACGGTTTAGTTGTTTGCCGTAAATCGAATAACGAGTAACGAAAAACAAACCCACCGATATAAAAATGCCCACTCCTCTATTTAGTGTTTTAATCGCAAACTACAACAATGCACGTTTTATATGCGAGTGCCTAAATAGTGTGCTAGCTCAAACTTATGCTAACATGGAGGTTATTATCGTAGATGACGCATCGACAGACCATTCTTTGGAAGTTATACAGAACTATGCCGATAAGCACTCATTTATACATGTTTTTATCAATAGCGAAAACAAAGGGGTAGGTTACACAAAAAAACGTTGTGTTGATGAAGGAAAAGGAGAATTATGTGGTTTTGTTGACCCTGACGATGCATTAACACCGGAAGCAGTGGGTGTAATGGTACATGCGCATTTACAAAATCCTGAAGCCGCGTTGATATATAGTAATTATTATTTCTGTAACCATCAATTAATCATAGAAAAAGAGTGCAAAAATAGTCAGATTATAAATGCCAATCCCTATTTCTTCAATGACACAAATGCTTACATAAGCCATTTTGCATCATTTAAAAAAGAATACTATACACAAACTGAAGGTATAAATCCTTTATTAAAATATGCTGAAGATTTGGATTTCTACTTAAAATTATATGATACAGCTCCTTGTCTTCATTTAAACCAAACGCTTTATCATTATCGTTTCCATAAAAATGGGCTTACAACCATCAAAGTTAACGAACCTGCCTCATATTGGCGCTGGTTAGTGATGCTCAAAAGAGCAGAAGCAAGAGGAATCAGTCTTGAACAAAGATTTGCTGCAACTTTTGTAAAAAAAGAACAAGTAAAGCACTATTTGGCAATAAAAAATTGGGTTAAAAGTATAATACACTTTAAAACAGCTAAAAAGACATTGAAATAATGATATGCTTTTATCTGTAATTACCATCAATTTAAATAATGCAAATGGCTTGTTAAATACAGCAAAAAGTATCATTAAGCAATCTTCTAAAAACTTTGAGTGGATTATCATTGATGGAGGCAGCGCAGATAAAAGCTGTGAGATTATAAGTTCTTATCAGCAGCACGTTAATTATTGGGTTAGTGAAGCCGATAATGGTATTTTTCATGCAATGAATAAGGGTATACAAAAAGCAAAAGGTAATTATCTTTTATTTTTAAATAGTGGCGATCAGTTGCACAATGAACAAATAATTGCTCAAATCATTCCTCTACTTCAGCATCATAGTGTTTATTATACAAGAGCATTGTACATATCTGACGAAGACCATAAAAGCAGAATTATCAGATATCCTAAAAATTTAAATATTGATTTCTTTCTTAAAAATTCTTTAAATCATCAAAACTGTATTTTCAAAAAATCATTATTTGACAAATATGGTCTTTATGATGATCAATATAAGATATGTGCAGACTGGGATTTCATGTTCCGATTATTCCTCAATGGAGAGACTTTCGTATATATAGAAAAAATAATAATTAGCCGCTTTTATAGGGGCGGTATTTCCAGTAATTATAAAGCATTAGAAAACGAACGTACACAGGCTATCTTTATGAAATATCCTGAATATAAAGAACGTTATCAAAAATTACTCATCAGAAAGCGTAGTTTATTAAACAGGATCAAGAATAAAATTAGAAGAAGCTTAACGTATCATTTCTAACCCCTATTCGTCTTTGTTTGCAATGCTCTCAGTTTTAGATTACAATCATGTACAACCCTACGGTAAGCATAATTATACCTACATTTAATAGGGCAAATATTATTATGCCTACCTTAATTTCAGTACAAAAACAAAATTTCGACAATTTTGAATGTTTAATTGTAGATGATCATTCTACAGATAATACTGCATTGATTGTAGAAAGTATAATATCAAAAGACCTCAGGTTTAGATACCTTAAAAATAAGCAAAAAAAAGGTGCACCAGGAGCTAGAAATACAGGTATTAATCAGTCTTGTGCACAATATGTTATTTTTTTAGATAGCGATGATATTTTGCTTGAACATGCACTAACCAATAGATTACAAGCTATTAATGATGATCCTGAATTAGAGCTAGTAATTGCAAACATGGCCAGAAGAAAAAATGGAACTATAGACTATTTAATTAATATTCCTACTCAAATATCACCAATTATTCGCTTTTACAGCCTATACCCATCTAACGACATACCATGGCTAAACAATATAATGGTCAAAAGAGATTTCCTAATCAACAATAACATATATTGGGATGAGAATCTCGAAAGATTTCAAGATATACAATTCAATTTGAGTTTATTACTTGCAAAACCAAAATTTAAATGGTTAAATACTAAAGTAGATAGCTATTGGGTACATGATAAACATGCATCAATAGGGAAAAATCTAGAAATGTTTCCTACAAAATTAGCAGCAATAACTCAATTTTATATTGATAAGCTTCAATTAGTTACTATACAATACAGCAATTACCACCAACTTTTTATTAAGAAAGTTAAAGCATTGTGCTGCTATACCTTATTTAATTTACCCAACCCAAAAGATGCAGCTACTTATTATGCTTTTATCAAAGAGCAAAATTTATTTAATTTTTTAGACTTAAAGTTATTAGAGATATACCATCAGCAAAGTAATACCTTTTTAAAAAGATTGATAAGACTAAACTTTAGGTTAAAACTATACAAAGCATTAGACAGCAATTTATTCTTAAAAATTCCTTACGCTGAATAAACCTTAATTGGATTGTTAAAACATAGCTGAATAATGATTTCAATAAAAGCAGAGAATCTTTCTAAAGCTTACCAACTAGGAGAAATAGGTACAGGTACTATCAGTCGTGATTTAGAACGTTGGTATGCCCGTATACGTGGTAAGGAAGATCCATTTTTACGCATTGGCGAAACCAACGACCGTACCAGTAAAGGTAATAGCGATATTGTATGGAGTTTAAAAGACATCAACTTTGAAATTGAACAGGGCGATGCTGTGGGCATTATTGGCCGTAACGGCGCAGGTAAATCTACTTTATTAAAAGTGCTGAGCCGTGTAACCTCCCCTACTACCGGACGCATTACAGGCAAAGGTCGTATTGCTTCTTTATTGGAAGTAGGTACAGGTTTTCACCCAGAACTTACCGGCCGAGAAAATATTTATTTGAATGGTGCCATTTTAGGCATGCGCAAAAAAGAAATCACCCGAAAATTCGATGAAATTGTAGATTTTGCGGGAGTTGAGCGCTATATTGATACCCCTGTAAAACGTTACAGTAGCGGTATGTATGTTCGTTTGGCCTTTGCTGTAGCTGCACACTTGGAAAGCGAGATTTTGATCGTAGATGAGGTATTAGCTGTTGGCGATGCCGAATTTCAAAAAAAGTGTTTGGGTAAAATGGGTGAAGTGAGCAAAGGCGAAGGAAGGACGGTGTTGTTTGTGAGCCATAATATGNNCTGTTGGCGATGCCGAATTTCAAAAGAAATGCTTAGGCAAAATGGGCGAAGTCAGTAAAGGTGAAGGCAGAACGGTATTGTTTGTGAGTCATAATATGGGGAGCATTAAGGCACTATGCAACAATGGCATATATCTAAAAAATGGTTTGTTAAAATATGCTGGAGAAGTTAAAAATACAATTAAAACATATCTTGGAGACACAGCATCATTACATGAAAATTTACTATTAGAAAGAAAAGACAAAGTAGGGAACAAAAAAATTGAAGTAAGCCAAATTGTTTTTAGAGATAAGGATGACCAAGTAATTACAGAAGTGCTTTCTGGAGATTACTTAAAAATTGAATTTGACTTCATCAATAATGCCAATATCAACCCCAACGACTTAATAGTTGCTTGTAGTTTTACGGACAACTATGAGA
>DDEP01000209.1 GCA_002336465.1 Pedobacter sp. UBA1951 | reverse complement strand
GATAATTTTTGGGAAATGGGCGATACAGGACCATGCGGTCCCTGCTCTGAAATTCACGTAGATTGCCGCAGTGCTGAAGAACGTAAGGATGGAAAAGGTAAGGATTTGGTAAATGCCGATCATCCACAGGTTATAGAAATCTGGAACAACGTTTTCATGCAATTTAACCGTTTAAAAGATGGCTCGTTAAAACCTCTTCCAGCTAAACACGTAGATACAGGTATGGGCTTTGAACGCTTGGTACGTGTTTTACAACAAAAAGCATCAAATTATGATACTGATGTATTTCAGCCATTGATACAGTTTATTGCAGCTAAAGCAGGTATAGCTTATGGAGATGATGAAAAAACGGACATCGCTATGCGTGTTATGGCTGATCATATACGTGCGATTTCTTTTGTAATTGCAGATGGACAATTGCCTTCTAACAATAAAGCAGGTTATGTAATCCGCCGTATCTTACGTAGGGCAGTACGTTATGCTTATACTTTCTTAAACTTTAAAGAACCTTTCTTAAATGAATTGGTTCCACTATTAGCCGGTCAATTTGAAGGCGTATTCAATGAGTTGTTTGAGCAAAAAGATTTTGTACAGAAAGTAGTTTTAGAAGAAGAATTATCTTTTCTGAGAACTCTAGCAACTGGGATACAACGTTTTGAGAAATACGAAGGGAAAGATGTAATTGACGGAGACTTTGCTTTTGAGCTTTACGATACTTTTGGTTTTCCTATAGACTTAACCGATTTAATGGCTCGTGAAAAAGGAATGTCGGTTGATATGGAAGGGTTTAACAAAGCCTTAGATGTTCAAAAAAATAGATCAAGAGCAGCTACAGCAATCGATACCGGAGACTGGGTAGTTGTTAACGATGGAGATGAATCTCAATTTATAGGTTATGATTATTTGAATGCAGATACCGAAATATTAAAATACCGCAAAATATCTGCAAAAGGAAAAGAGCAATATCAACTTGTGTTGAGCATAACCCCTTTTTATGCAGAAGGTGGTGGTCAAGTTGGTGATCAAGGCTATTTAACCTCAAATAAAACAGGGCAGAAGATCAGAGTTACAGATACTAAAAAAGAAAACGGACTTACGGTACATTTTGTAAATGAATTGCCTGCAGATTTTAGCGGCTCTTTTTATGCAGAAGTAGAAGAGGGCTTGCGTCGCGATACAGAGAATAACCACAGTGCAACCCACTTAATGCATGCTGCACTTAAACAAGTACTGGGGAATCATGTAAATCAAAAAGGATCTTTAGTAAACAGCGATTTATTGCGTTTTGATATTTCTCATTTCGCAAAACTTACTGATGAAGAGATTAAAGCCGTAGAAGATATTGTAAACGAAAAAATCAGGGCAAATATTTCATTGAAAGAAGAACGCAACATACCTTATCAAAAAGCTATTGATAGTGGTGTTACTGCTTTGTTCGGTGAGAAATATGGAGAATTTGTGCGTGTGATTACTTTTGATGATGAGTTTTCTAAGGAGCTTTGTGGTGGAACGCATGTAAAAGCTACTGGACAGATTGGTTTCTTTAAGATTATAAGTGAAGGGGCAGTGGCAGCAGGTGTGCGTAGAATCGAAGCCATAACTGGAACAAAATCAGCTGCCGTAATCAGAGAACAATTTGAGCTGGTTCAACATATTAAAAATCTACTTAATAGCCCCAAAGATTTTGTGGGTGTTTTGGGTAAGATTATCGAAGAGAATAACGGACTGAAAAAAGAAATAGAAAAAAATGTTACCGAACGTGCATTGGCTTTACGCACCGATTTAGAGAATAAGATAGAAAATATCGATGGCGTTAATTTCATTGTTTCGAGAGTAGATTTACCTAATGCAGATGCAGTTAAAACATTAGCTTATGCTGTTAAAGGTGCAGTACAGAATCTCTTCCTCGTTTTAGGGGTAGTAATTGATGGAAAACCTCAATTGACCGTAGCCATAGATGATGAATTGGTAAAAGCCAAAAATTACAATGCGGGACAAATTGTAAGAGAATTGGCCAAAGATATACAAGGTGGAGGTGGAGGGCAAGCATTTTATGCCACTGCCGGCGGTAAAGATGCGAATGGTTTAGATAAAGCATTAGCTAAAGCCAAAAGCTTTGTATAAACAGGATTATTGAATAAGCTTGTCCAAAAACTGACATTTTCGTCATCCTGAACTTGTTTCAGGATCTTGGAGTAAGATTCCGTATCGAATACGGAATGACGATGAAACTTTTGAATACCCTTATTTATGCTTTTGAGGTAAAGATCCGGTTAGTTAAACCAGTTCATTACTTCGTCTTTGGTTGGCATGGCTATTTCTAACTTAAGCTTTTTGCGCATACCGCCTAAATCATTAAATACTTTATTAGGATTGCCTGCTTTTAGCTCTTCAACGGTGTTAAAACCCATTTTTCTGATTACAGGTACCCATTCTGCGGTTACGCCTGCATCTACAAAATCTTGGTCTGTGGTTATTTTGGCTTTTTTCTCAGGGCGCATTTGCGGGAAGAACAACACTTCCTGTATGGTGCTTTGGTTGGTCATTAACATTACCAAACGGTCTATACCAATACCTAAACCCGAAGTAGGAGGCATACCATACTCTAGAGCACGCACAAAATCATCATCCATGGCCATTGCTTCATCATCGCCTCTGGCAGCTAATTTTAACTGTTCTTCAAAACGCTCTTTCTGGTCAATAGGATCATTCAATTCTGAATAAGCATTGGCTATTTCTTTACCATTTACAAATAACTCAAAACGCTCTACCAAACCATCTTTGCTACGGTGTTTTTTGGCAAGAGGAGTCATTTCAATTGGGTAATCGGTAATGAAAGTAGGCTGTATAAGATTGGCTTCAACTTTTTCGCCAAATATTTCGTCGATCAATTTACCTCTGCCCATTGTGCTGTCTGTTTCAATACCTAAATCTTTACAGGTTTGAGCCAGCTCAGCTTCATTCATGTTCGATATATCAATGCCTGTATATTTTTGGATTGATTCGTACATGGTTAAGCGTTCATATGGCCCGGCAAAGTCAATATCATGGTTGCCCACTTTTACTACAGGCGAATTATGGATGGCCAACGCTACTTTTTCAAGGCACTCTTCAACCATTTCCATCATCCATACATAGTCTTTGTAAGCCACGTAAATTTCCATTGAGGTAAACTCAGGATTATGAGTTCTGTCCATTCCCTCGTTACGGAACATTTTACCAAATTCATATACCCCGTCAAAACCAGCCACGATCAAACGTTTTAAGTAAAGCTCATTGGCAATACGTAAGAACAAAGGCATATCTAAGGTATTGTGATGGGTTGCAAACGGACGCGCCGCTGCACCACCATGTACAGCCTGTAAAATAGGCGTTTCTACTTCCATCCAGCCTTGACTGTCAAAGTAGTTGCGCATGGTATTGATCACTTTTGAGCGGTTGATGAAAATCTGCTTGTAATCAGGATTAACGGTTAAATCCACATAACGCATACGGTAGCGTAGTTCAGGATCGGTAAATCCATCGTAGATATTGCCATCATCATCACGTTTTACCACCGGAAGCGGTTTTAATGATTTGGCTAAAACAGTTAAAGCAGTAACGTGAACAGAAATCTCTCCAGTTTGCGTTGTAAATACATAACCTTTTACGCCAACATAATCGCCAAGATCTAAAAGCTTCTTGAAAACAGTATTGTATAAAGTCTTGTCTTCGCCTGGGCAAAGATCATCACGTTTTAAATATAATTGAACACGCCCTGTACTATCTTGCAATTCGGCAAAAGATGCGCTACCCATAATACGGCGGGTCATTAATCTACCGGCAATGCTGATATTCTTATAAGCTGTTTTATCTCTTTCGTAGTTTTCGTTAATGTCTGCGGCGTAAGCATTAATCTCATATGCTTCGGCAGGATAGGGGTTAATGCCTAGCTCGCGTAATTGTTTTAATGATTCGCGACGTAATATCTCCTGTTCTGAAAGTCCTAAACTCATCTATAAAAATTTTTGCAAAAATAATAATTGTAGCTATAAAACACAGGGTTATAGCAATTTTAATTTGCTTTTAAAAGCTGCTGAAACTTGGTGGTAAAACTATTTTGGTTCGTTAAACTGGTTGTTTATACGCTCAAATTTATCTATCAGCAAGGTAATACGTTCTTTGTCTTTTTTGATAACGGCTTTTCTTACCAATGTAGAGCAAAATACAACCCATCCAAAAGTGATTACCCAAGTAAGGATTTGCATAGGCAGGCTCATCATCATCAATATTTCAAAGAAATAAAGGATCATGCCAATTGAAAGGGCAATCATGTAGAACCAATACAGCCTGCTGTAAATGTTGTAACGCTGTATCTGGTAACTTTTTAGGTCTGCTATGAAATCGGCAGGGTTTCTGGTAAAATCTGTATTGGTTAAGGTTTTATAGTTTTTATATAAGATAAAAGTATAGATAGCTATAGCCAAAATTACAATGCTTATACCAATGTGGGTGGTAATGGATTTAAAATCAAAGAAGAGCCACAATACCGCAATTGCCACAATTGAAAGCGTCATACCAGCAATATTTAACAGCGATTTGGTTTTAATGCTGTTCACTTCTTTCTTAGCTTGCTTCAGCATTTCATCGGCAGATATTTTAACATCAACGTTATGCTGAGCCCAAATTGCTTCTATGTGATCAAATTCTTGCATGTTGATTATAAATTTCGGTAAGTTTTTGTTTGATACGATGGATTTTTACTCTAAGGTTGCCTTCGCTGATGCCAGATATTTCTGCAATTTCATTGTAAGGCAGTTCATCTAGAACCATGGTAATGATTAAACGGTCATTTTCTTCTAACTTGGCAATAGATTTATACAATAAAGCTATCTGTTCATTTTTCTCAGAATATTCTTCTATTCTGTTTTCGATGATATTATCTGTTAGTTCGTCTTTAGACTGTCTTTTTTCTGAACGCAGGTAAGTTAAACAAGTATTTACGGCAATGCGATAGATCCAGGTAGATATGAGTGATTTGTTCCTGAACTTATCTAAGTTCTGCCAAACTTTTAAAAACGTTTCCTGTAACAGATCATTGGCTGCATCCTTATCGCCGGTATAACCGTAACAGAGGTGAAAAATCTTCTTGGAATTCTTGTCAAAAATTTCTTTAAAAAGCTGATCTTTTAAGTCCATTTATAGGATTAGTGTATGTATTAGAATAAAGCTCACATAAATTGTTACAAGCTTTATTGCCGGTCTAATATAATAAATGTTTGCTTGCTAAAGCCAAATAATTATTTTTGTCAAATTCATTGCATGGGTAGCAGAGCTGTTAAGTCTTTGCTAGCAACGATAAGAGGAGAAGACATACAATTGAGAGGAAGCCCCTTTACACTAACTAAAACTAACTAAATGAAAAAATCTAAGATCGGTTTTATTACCTTAATTGCCGTTACTATTGCAATCATCATTACCTTATTGAAAGAATTTAACTTAGTAGCAGTTCCAGAACAACTGATGATGGCTACCCGTTGGGGATTGGCTATTGTATTGGTGGTACATGCATTTACTAAGAAAAATCTAACCACATGGATTTTAACCTGTATGTTGTTGGGTATCTTTTTGGGGGTAGATTTTCCTAATCTAGCTATCTCTTTTCAGCCTTTGAGCAAAGGCTTTATCAAATTGGTAAAAACCATTGTAGGCCCTATTTTATTTGCAACATTGGTATATGGTATTGCAGGGCATTCTGATTTGAAACAGGTAGGAAGAATGGCTTGGAAATCAATGCTGTATTTTTATTCTGCTACTACTTTGGCTTTATTTATAGGCTTGGCCGCTATTAACATTTCTAAAGCGGGGGTTGGGGTTGATGTAAGCAAGATGGCACACGAAGAACTGCCTAAAGCACCCGTAAATACTACTGATGTAAAGTTATTGGAACATTTACCTGATTCTGTGCATTGGGTATATAAAACCTTTTCTTTTTTCAGGGATATTTTCCCTGAGAATATTGTAAAGGCTGTTTACGAAGCTCAGGTATTGCAAATCGTAATTTTTGCCGTATTGTTTGGTATAGGTTTGGCCATGGTTGAAGAGAAGAAAAGAAAACCTTTGGTTGACTTCTGCGAAAGTCTTTCAGAAACCATGTTTAAGTTTACCAACTTGATCATGTACTTTGCGCCAATAGGTGTAGGTGCTGCAATGGCTTATACAGTTGGACATATGGGAGTTGATATTTTAAAACACCTTTTTATGTTGGTAGCAACCCTGTATATAGCTTTAATAGCTTTCTTGGTACTCGTGCTATTACCAGTTGCTTTATATCTGAGAATACCAGTGTTGAAATTTATCAATGCGGTTAAGGAACCAGTTTCTATAGCTTTTGCCACAACCAGCTCTGATGCTGCTTTGCCTAAGGCTATGAGCGCAATGGAAAAATTTGGAGTTCCGCGTAAAATCGTATCGTTTGTAATACCAACAGGTTATAGCTTTAACCTCGATGGAACAACTTTGTACCTTTCTTTAGCCTCAATTTTTGTGGCGCAGGCTGCAGGTATGCATTTATCTTTTGGTCAGCAGTTGATCATTGTGTTTACCTTAATGATTACCAGTAAAGGTGTTGCGGCTATACCAAGAGCATCGTTGATTATCTTAATTGCAACAGCTGATCAGTTTGGTTTGCCTACATATATTATTGCAGCCATTTTAGGCGTTGATGAATTGATGGACATGGCTAGAACATCTGTTAACGTAATAGGAAACTGTTTGGCAACCGTGGTAATAGCCAAATGGGAAGGTGAGTTTGATGAAGAAGCACTAAACGCTGCTTAATACAGATATAATGACAACAAAAGGAAAAAAGATATTTTTGATTTTATCGGTAGTTGTACCGTTTATTATTTACAGCATTATCTATTACGCACCGATCATTAGAAATGCGCCATTTAAAGCAAAAGAGTTTGTGTCTTTTGAATATAAGTGGGGTGTAGGCGATCGTTTGGAAAATTCTTATAATTCGGCAACGGGTGTTTACAGATATGTAAATAACAACGATTCTGTGGTACTTAAAAACATTAAGTTTGATACCCAAGATTTTAATTATTTGGATAGTGTAGCACATGTACAGGGATTTTGGAATTTACCGGGGCAGATAGCCAACGGTGAAGATGATCTTAAGAACCCCAAAGCGCTAAAGTATTACATGAAGTTTAACTACCAGAAAAAATCTAAAGAAGTTACTTTTTATCCTGATTTTAATGGCAACCCTAAGTTAAAGAGCGCTGCCGTTCAGATGCAGAAAACAATTGAGCAAATGTTAAACGATGCTGAACGTAAGGTTAATTAGTGATGGAAAAGAAAAAAAGTAAAATCAATTTACGGTTAATAGGAGGCATATCTGTAGTGGCTATTGTGGTTATGGCTATTTACTTTTTTCTGCAGATCAAGAAAAATGCCAATACATCGGCCTCATTTATTTCATTAGATTACAGTTGGGGAGTAGGAGATAGTTTGCAAAACCATTACAATTCTGCCACAGGAGCGTACAGTTATTTAGATCAGCGAGATAGACCAATCAACAAGACTTTTAAGCTGAGAACCTATAATATCATTTACCTGAACAGTAAGATCAATCAGGATGATCTGTTTAATATTCCAGATACGTTGATCAACAAAGGCGATACAGTACACAACAATAAAATATTGCGTTATGAGATGGATTTTAAGTACGAAAAACAGCACAAAAAAGTTGTTTTCATGAGTAATTACAAGGAAAATCCTACATATTTAGAGCGAGCTATAAAATTACAGAAACTGGTTGAGCAAACCGTAAACGAAGCTGAGCAACGATACACTAAAAATTAAGATAACTAAAATAAAGTATAAGCCCTGACATTGAGTATGTTGGGGCTTTTTTATTTTCGGTTAAAAAGCGTTTTTTTAAAAAGATAATTTTTATATTTACGATTATTTCGTAATTAAAAGATGGAAAAATTAACTATACAGGAAGAAGAAGCTATGCTTGCCATATGGCAGGTAGGTCCCGGTTTTATCAAAGATTTTATGGATGTGATGCCCGAGCCTAAACCACCTTATACTACATTGGCTTCTACCGTTAAAAATCTTGAGCGTAAAGGCTTTTTAAAAGGCGAGCGTTATGCCAATGCTATTCGATACAGCGCAGCAGTAA
>DDEP01000078.1 GCA_002336465.1 Pedobacter sp. UBA1951 | reverse complement strand
ATGCCCTGTCCATACCTGCAATACCAATAGCAGATAACAAACCTCCAATGGTAGTAGGTATCAGGCATACAAAAAGTGCAATAAAAGAAGCTATAGTAATACCTACATTGGCATAATCTGCAAAAGGTTTAAGGGTTATGGTAACAATAATGAATACCATGGTAAAACCTGCCAACAAAATGGTTAAAGCAATTTCATTTGGTGTTTTTTGGCGATTTGCCCCTTCTACTAAAGCAATCATTTTATCGAGAAAGCTCTCCCCGGGTTGTGTGGTAACTTGTACAACAATCTGATCCGAAAGCACTTTGGTACCTCCTGTTACAGAGCTCTTATCGCCTCCTGCTTCGCGTATAACAGGTGCAGATTCTCCTGTGATGGCACTTTCATCAATCGTAGCCAGTCCTTCTATAATTTCTCCATCCGAAGGAATTATGTCGCCTGCTTTACATATAAAAACATCTCCTTTTTTGAGCTGTGCAGATGATATAACCTGTCCGTTTTGAAGCGTTGCTGGAGTTTCTTCTCTGGTTTTCCGTAAGCTGTCTGCCTGAGCTTTACCTCTTGCCTCGGCAATAGCCTCGGCAAAATTGGCAAACAATAAGGTTAGCAATAATATAATGAAGAGAATAAAATTGTACCAAAAGCCACCTTGTGAAGTTTCTCCTGTGAGTACCCATAAGCTTACCACAAGCATCACAAATGTTCCAATTTCAACGGTAAACATAACCGGATTACGAAACATAAGCTTTGGATTAAGTTTCACAAAAGATTGTTTCAACGCTTGTTGAACCATTTCTTTCTGAAATAAAGATTGGGTCTTATTCATATCTAAATTCTGAGTTGATCATTAATGAAGGGAAAAATATTCTGCGATAGGGCCTAAAGCCAAAGCAGGAAAAAATGCGAGCGCTGCAATAATTGCAATTACAGCAAAGATCATTAAGCCGAAAGTTGAGGTATCTGTTTTAAGTGTTCCTTCGCCTTCAGGAATAAATCTCTTTTCTGCTAATAAGCCTGCTATAGCTACAGGGCCTATAATTGGAAGAAAACGCCCAAGCAGCAATACAATTCCGGTAGAAATATTCCACCACATCGTATTATCACTTAAACCTTCAAAACCACTACCATTATTAGCTGCAGATGAAGTGTATTCATATAGCATTTCGCTAAAACCATGAAAACCAGGGTTATTTAAAGTGGCTGTTCCAAAAGCAGGCAAAGCTGTTGCCAAAGCCGTTCCTACCAATATGAGAAAAGGATGCGAAAGGGCTATGATCATCGCAATCTTTATTTCCCGAGCTTCAATTTTCTTACCCATAAATTCGGGTGTCCTGCCTACCATTAAACCACTGATAAATACGGCGAGTATAATAAAAATAAAGAAGTTGAGAATTCCGGCTCCTACACCTCCGTAAAATGCATTGATCATCATCGCCAATAACTCATTCATACCCGAAAGTGGCATGGAACTGTCGTGCATGGAATTAACCGAACCCGTAGAAATAACCGTAGTTACAATGCTCCAGAAACCCGAAGCAGCAGCGCCTATCCGTATTTCTTTTCCTTCCATTGCTCCTAAGGAATTATCTATTCCCATTTTAGCTATGGCAGGATTTCCGTTCATTTCCATACTAATATTAGGTATAACCAGTATAAGAAAACCAACGGTCATAACGCCATATAGCATCCATGCAAATTTTCTTCTTCTGATAAAATAGCCAAAAGCAAAAACCATTGCAACCGGAACGATAAATTGTGCAATCATTTCTGTCATATTTGACAAGTAGCTCGGATTTTCAAGAGGATGAGCACTATTTGCACCAAAGAAACCACCACCGTTTGTACCTACATGTTTAATAGGGACAAAAGCAGCTACCGGACCGCGACTTACTTCCATTTTTTCTCCTTGTAAAGATGTAAGTATGTCTTTCCCTTCAAAAGTCATAGGAGTACCTTCAAAAACAAGTACTGCCGCTACAATTAATGACAGAGGCAATAAAATTCTAGTGCAAGATTTTAGAAAGTAATCGTAAAAATTACCCAATTGGGCAGTTGTTTTTTCTCTGAATGCTTTAAAAATAACTACTGCCGCAGCCATGCCAGCTCCAGCGGTTACGAACTGCAAAAACATAAGCCATATCTGCCCTAGGTAACTGATACCCGTTTCGCCCGAATAGTGCTGTAAATTGCAATTTACCAAAAACGAAATGGTAGTATTAAAAGCCAAATGAGCAGATTGATTAGGATTATGATCTGGATTTAAAGGAAGACTTTCCATGTTCATGAGTATGGCCATGCTCATGAAGAACCAGATCAGATTAATGGTAAGCAAAGCCACTAAATGTTGCTTCCAATTCATTTCAGTTTTAGGTTCAATTCCGCTGATTTTATAGAACAGTTGCTCTATAGGGCCAAAAATGGAATCTAAAAATGTTTTTTCTCCAGCATAAACTTTTGCAATGTATTTACCAAGTGGTACCGCCAGTAACAACGTTACCATGAACATGGTTATAATTCCTAAGATTTCTGTATTCATATTTAAGTAAGTAATGTTTATAGGCTACCTGAAAAATGATGCTTTAAATCAGATAGCCATTTGGGCATGAACATCTGTATAAGAGATGAAAGAGTTTATTTAAAATTTTTCTGGTTTAAGGAGCACGTAACCTATGTACACAAATACTCCTATTGCTAAAAAGAATAAAGCTATCATATCAGATTTTTTCAAAAAAGTCTATCAGTTTATAGAATAATCCAAAACAGATTATAGCCGTTAATATTAAAATAGCTGTCAGCATAATCTACCAAACTTTAAAGGTTAAATGATTCACCTGAGTTCTATACACGAATGCTTTATTTGCTATTGCTATCATGAAGGTTGTCGGTAAAAACCGATTACTATTTAATGAGAAAGAAGGGCTTGGCTTGTTGTTCATTTTACTTTTATTTGTCATTTTAAATTGTTTTAGCTCCAGCATGCCAAACTTTATTCCAGCAGTAAAAACAAATACATAAAATATTGATTTTCAATAGATAAAAGCATTTAAAGTAAAAATGAAGCACAAAAAAAGCCTATCAAAATGATAGGCTTTTCTCAAAATGGAAATATCTTGATTAGATATTGTATTCTTCTATTTTACGATACAAAGTAGCTATACCAATCTCCAATAAACGAGCGGCTTCTGCCTTATTTCCATTGGTATGCTTCAGAACTTTTTGAATGTGCTGTTTTTCTACTTCCTGCATGGCAAATGAAGCGTTTTTTTGGGGAGAAGAAAGATAAAGTATATCGGTTGGAAGGCTCTCTAAGCCCAGTTGGTCTCCATCGGTTAAAATTACACTGCGCTCAATCACATTTTTAAGTTCCCTAATATTCCCTTTCCAATGATAATTTTCTAATGCTTTGATATAATCTGTACCAAGTTTCAATATTCCACGGTTTAACTTAACGATAAATAGTTGTGCAAAATGCTGTGCCAGTAGAGATATGTCTTGTTTACGGTCTCTTAAAGAAGGTAAATGGATGGTAAAACCTGCAATGCGATAATATAAATCACTTCTAAACTGTTCTTTTTCGATGGCTTCTTGTAGATTACGATTTGTAGCAGCAATAATTCTCACATCTACTTTAACAGGTGTTACATCGCCTAGTTTAAGTACTTCTCCGTTTTCGAGCACCCTTAATACCTTAGCTTGCAGATCTATGGGCATTTCTCCCATTTCATCTAAAAAAAGCGTGCCTTTATGTGCTTCTTCTAAAAGACCTTTTTTATCCTTTAACGCTCCTGTAAATGCGCCAGCTTTATACCCAAATAATTCGCTTTCAAGCAGATCTTTACTAAATGCCGCACAATTGAGCGCTACAAAATGCTCATTTCTACGTTTACTCTCTAAATGTATAGCCTGCGCAAAAACTTCTTTACCTGTACCTGTTTCGCCCAATAACAATACAGGAACATCTGTATGCGCTACTTTTTTAGCCAGCTCAATAGCTTGCTTAAGATTAATAGAGTGCCCTATAATATTATCGAAAGAATATTTTTTCCCTACCTGTTTCTCTAACTGCAAAAGGCGTTTGGCCAATTGCACTTTTTCGCTTGCTCTATAAACCAATGGAAGGATTTTGTTATTGTCGTCGCCTTTGGTTATGTAATCAAATGCACCATTCTTTATGGCTTGTACACTATCTGGTATGTTGCCGTAAGCTGTAAGTAAAATAACTTCTATTGCAGGATACTGTTCTTTGATTTTTTTAGAGAGTTCTATTCCACTGGTATTGGGCAATTTCACATCACACAATACCACGTCTACATCAGCTTGTTCCAATCTCTTCCATGCTGTTTTGGCATCTTGCGCTTGGATCACTTCAAAACCTTCGAGTGTTATGATACGGGCTAACAGCTTTCTGAGTTTTTCTTCATCGTCTATAATGAGTATGGTAGACATATTTTTCGCTTTGAATTACACAAAGGTAAAGGATTTATCTATGTGCAGGCTTTAAATCACAACATAAGCTATGTAAAATGTGTAACTTGTATTTCCAAATCTTAATAACAGAATATGCTGGAAGAAATTAACCTCGAAAACGTATTTGTAATTGACATAGAAACAGTTCCTCAAGAAGAGCATTTCCAAAACCTATCTCCTTTGTTTCAACAATTATGGACAGATAAAACACAGTATATAAGAAAAGAACAGCAGACAGCGGAAGACTTTTATGAAAGAGCAGGTATTTGGGCAGAATTTGGCAAGATTATTTGCATCAGTATAGGTTTTTACCATTTAAAAAAGCAGCAGATGCATTTACGCATCAGTTCTTTTTATGGCAATGATGAGAAAGCTATCTTAGCGCAGTTTATTACATTGCTTAATAAACAAGGTAAAAAACTGTTGTTGTGCGCACATAACGGCAAAGAATTTGATTTCCCTTTTTTGTGTCGCCGAATGCTGATCAATGGCCTTCCTATCCCTCATCAATTACAAATATCAGGTAAAAAACCTTGGGAAATTAACCATATAGATACCATGGAATTATGGAAATTTGGTGATTACAAGCACTATACTTCTTTAAATTTACTGGCTACTATTTTTAATATCCCCACACCTAAAGATGATATTGATGGAAGTAGGGTTAAAGATGTTTATTACAAAGAAAAGAACCTAGAGCGCATTGTAACCTACTGCCAAAAAGATGTAATCACTACTGCACAAATCTTGTTACGTTTTAAAGGATCAGATACAATTAAGGAAGAAAATATTACCTTAGTAAAGTGATGTTGAATATAAAGAAATTAGCCGTTCAGTTTTATAACCAAGAAGAAAAAACATGGTTTGAAGCTGTTCATCATATTGATTTTAAATTAGATAAAGGTAAAGTATTGGGCATTGTGGGCGAATCTGGTTCGGGTAAATCTGTAACCAGTTTTTCTATTATGCGTTTACATGACGCCAAAAACACACAGATTAAAGGCGAAATCAATTTTGAGCAAGTAAATCTGCTCCATCTTAGCGATGAGGAAATCAGGAAATATCGAGGTAATAAAATAGCTATGATTTTTCAGGAACCCATGACATCGCTCAATCCTGTTTTTACTTGCGGCTATCAGGTACAGGAAGCCATTATGCTGCATCGAAAGGTTAATAAAGAAGAAGCTAAAAAACAAACTATAAACCTGTTCAATGAGGTTCAGTTACCGCGGCCTGAGCAGATTTTTGACAGTTACCCACACCAGTTATCGGGTGGACAGAAACAGAGGGTAATGATAGCGATGGCGCTAAGCTGTAATCCTGAATTGCTGATTGCCGACGAACCTACCACCGCATTAGATGTAACGGTACAAAAAACCATCTTAGAGCTTTTATTACGCCTTAAAAATGAGCGCAATATGGCTATGATTTTTATTACGCACGATCTAGGCGTAATCAGTGAAATAGCTGATGATCTGCTCGTGATGTACAAAGGCGATGTAGTAGAACAAGGACCTGCAAAGCAATTATTTGAAAATCCGCAGCACGCTTATACCAAAGGATTACTGGCCTGTAAGCCTTCTCCTAAAAGACAATTAAAAAAATTACCTACTGTTGCTGATTTTTTAAATCATACCGAAAACGTAGGGCTGCAACATTTGCTGGCTGAGAATCAGATTACTTCTGCTGAAATTAATGAACGAAGAAGCCTGCTTTATGCACAAAAACCTCTAATTGAGGTTAAAAATCTGTGCACTTGGTATCCCGTAAAACAAGGTTTGTTCAGTAAGGCAAAAAACTATGTAAAAGCTGTTGATGATATTAGTTTTGATGTTTTTCCGGGAGAAACATTAGGGCTAGTTGGCGAGTCTGGCTGTGGTAAAACCACATTAGGAAGAACCATATTACGCTTGATAGAACCTACTTCCGGTCAAATTGTTTATGATGGCAATGACATTACCCATTTAGACAAGGGATTGTTACGTAAACTAAGACGCGATATACAGATTATTTTTCAAGACCCTTACTCTTCGCTAAATCCACGTTTAACCGTTGGGCAATCTATTATGGAGCCTTTACAGGTGCATCATATCTTTACTAATGATGAAGAACGTAAAGCCCATGTAATCCATCTTTTAGAAAAAGTAAATTTGGACGCAGAACATTTTAACCGTTACCCGCATGAGTTTTCGGGTGGACAGCGTCAACGTATTGTTATTGCAAGAGCTTTGGCTCTAAAGCCTAAATTTATCATTTGCGATGAATCTGTTTCTGCACTTGATGTTTCGGTACAGGCACAGGTACTGAATTTATTGCGAGACTTGCAACAGGAATTTGGTTTAACTTATATCTTTATTTCTCATGATCTGGCTGTGGTTAAACATATTTCAGACCGTATGATCATTATGAACAAAGGCAAGATAGAAGAACAGGGTTTTCCTGATGAAATCTACAATCAGCCTAAAGCTGCTTATACACAAAAGTTGATCAATGCAATACCGGGTAATTTTTGAACTTCCCAAAGTGAATTCGGGACAAGTTGTTTCAGCATCTTTTAACCAGAACCAACTGAGGTTTTTTACATTATCAAGACCAGTAAGGTATAAGGAGTTATACGATTAATCGTAACTTTGCAGACATTTTTATTGAGCAATGAGCAAACACGGTAGAATTTTGGTAGCCATGAGTGGCGGAGTAGATAGTTCGGTAGCATCAGTGATGTTGCACGAGCAGGGTTATGAGGTTATTGGCCTTACCATGAAGACCTGGGATTATGCTACTTCGGGAAGCAACAGCAAAGAAACAGGCTGTTGTAGCTTAGATAGCATAAATGATGCTCGTACCTTAGCCGTAAATTATGGCTTTCCGCATTACATTCTCGATATCAGGGATGAATTTGGCGATTTTGTCATCGATAATTTCGTAGATGAATATTTAGCAGGTAGAACACCTAATCCTTGCGTTTTATGTAACACCCATATTAAATGGGAGGCTTTGTTAAAGCGTGCCAATAAATTAGATTGCGAATTTATTGCAACTGGTCACTATGCTAACATTCGTTTACAAGATAACGGACGTTATGTAATCTCTAAAGGAAAAGACGAAAATAAAGATCAGTCTTATGTGCTATGGGGTGTATCTCAAGAAAACTTGGCAAGGACCAAATTTCCTTTAGGAAGTTTTACCAAAGCCGAAATTAGGCAAATGGCATTGGATATGGGGCAGGAAGAACTGGCTAAAAAGAGCGAAAGTTATGAAATATGCTTTGTACCTGATAACGATTACCGTGCTTTCCTAAAACACAAAGTTCCTGATTTAGAAGAACGTGTAGCTGGAGGAAATTTTGTTGATACCAAAGGAATGGTAATCGGGCAGCATAAAGGCTATCCTTTCTATACCATAGGCCAACGTAAAGGTTTAGGCGTTGCTTTTGGCGAACCCATGTTCGTTACGCAAATCCTACCCGAAAGCAATACTGTAGTTTTAGGTCGTGCAGATGAATTAGAACGCAAAGAAGCATTGGTTAAAAACGTTAATCTTATAAAATACGGAAACATCAACGAGCCTTTAGGCGATGTAGTGACCAAAATACGTTATAAAGATGCAGGCACTTTAAGTACCATTGTACAAGAAGGCAATAACATGAAAGTTGCTTTTGAGCATAATGTTTCTGCCATTGCTCCGGGGCAATCGGCTGTATTCTATGAAGGCAATGATCTTTTAGGTGGCGGTTTTCTAATGTAATCTTAAAATTATTTTCCTCTATTCTTTAGCTTCAAAAAAAAGTGATGATTAAGGATATAAAAAAACCCGATGTGAAAAACATCGGGTTTTCTTTTAATACTAAGTTTTTTTAATCTATAGGAGAAAGATCATTAATTCTTTCGTTCTATTTCTTTATCCATTTCAGTCATGTTCACTTCTTCAGATCTAGAGAAATCGCCTAATAAATAATTGTTAAAGTAATCGGCCAGTCTCCAGAACATATATTCGGTCATATCTCCAAAAGAATGGCGTTGTCCAGGAACAATCATAAAATCGAAACGTTTATTGGCTTTGATCAAAGCATTGGCAACTCTTATGCTGTTTGCAGGATGTACGTTATTATCAATATCGCCGTGCATCAACAATAAATGTCCTTTTAAATTCTTAGCCAAATCAGGGTTTTTATCTATTGAATATTTAAAGGTAGTATCACCTTTTAAAGAAACGATTTCTTTAACACCATGGTGCTTTTCACTCCACCAACGGTTGTAGATGCTATTATCGTGATTACCTGCTGCAGAAACTGCTACTTTAAAGAAATCAGGATAAACCAACATTGCCGCTGTTGACATGAAACCACCACCTGAGTGTCCGGTAATACCTACTTTACTGGCATCAACGTATGGATAACGATCAGCCAGTTGTTCTATAGCTGCTTTTTTATCTGCCAAACCATAGTTACGCAGATTTCCGTAACCATAAGTATGGTACCATTTAGAACGTGCCGGATGTCCTCCCCTGTTACCTACTGTTACTACAATGTAACCTAACTGCGCTAAACGATCTACCCTATCCATGCTACGACCAAAAGCTTTATTTACCGCTTCGGTTTGCGGCCCTGGATATACATATTCAATTACTGGATATTTTTTATTCGGATCAAAATTAAACGGCTTATACATTACCCCGTAAAGATCAGTCACACCATCATCGGCTTTTACTTTGAATGGTTCAGGGAATTTATATCCTGCTGCCATTAATAGTGACAGATCAGCTGTTTCTAATTCTAATATTTTGTTACCGGTATTATCATACAATGTAGTTTTAGGTACAGTATTTACTCTTGAGTAATTATCTACAAAATATTTGGCATCATCACTCATAGATACTTGGTGATCAAAATCTCCGGCATTCAATAATTTTAAACCAGAACCATCAAAATTTACACGGTATAAATGTAAATAATAAGGATCTTCTTTTGGTTCTTTACCATTTGCAGTAAAATACAACACACGATTTTTCTCATCGATATTAACGATTTCCTCGCAGTGGAAATCACCTTTGGTAATCTGGTTCTTCAATTTACCGTTCTCATCAAACAAATAATAATGTCCCCATCCATCTCTTTCGCTCCAGTGAATAAGTTCTTTGCCTCCATTTACCAATCCTGGACGTTGTACTTCTACATAAGTATTGAAACGCTCTTCTATAACCGATTTAATCGCTCCACTTTTAATGTCAACCACACAAATATCTATGCGCTTCAAATCACGACTGGTACGTCCCATGTAAAATTTACTGTTATCGCCTAACCATATTGCAGGTCTAAATTCCAAGTCTCTTTCTTTATTTAACGATGGGCGACTATAAACATTTAAACTTTGGTCTTTAAAAGCAGATACATTTAATTTTTTACCTGTTTTAGCTGCAAAGTCAAATAACCAAATCTCGTCTATCGGGGCTTCGGCCTCGCCCGGCATTTGGTATTTGTAGGTTTCTAAAGTAGGTCTTCCTTGGGTAACGCTATTGATAACCCATAAATCCTTAACTTTTCTGCTATCGGTACGCTGTAGTGTAAAATATTTTGAATCGGGCGACCATAATACAAAAGCTCTACGGCGTTTTTTATCATTTTTTATAATTTCTTCATTGTTTTCACCACTGCCATCGCTACCAAATGCGTAATATTTTACACCTTCTTTGGTAAGCTGATGCTCAACAATTGTACTGTCTTCTTCATTTTTTAAGGCTTTCATATAATTGGCCTTATCCATCCAGTACAAGTTATAGTTACGGGTAAAAATAATTGCAGATGAATCTGGTGCTACTGATCCCCATGAAGGTTTAGCTTTAGCACGTTTAAAATCTTTGATTTCAGTTAACTTATTATTTGACAGATCATATTGAAATTTAAAGATTTTCTTTTGAAGTGAATCTGCTGCTTTCTTGTCCTTTCTGTCTGGCTTAACCTCATCTATGGTACTTTTGATCTCAAAAGTTATGCTTTTCTCATCGCTAGCAAATTTAAGATTCTCTATTGGCAGGTTCTGTTTATCAAATGGATCACGAATGATCAGGGTAATTTCTGCTGCTAAAGTTGCGGGATCAAACAGTTGCCTTTTGTTTCTGCTCGCAGGGTCTACAATATACCAGTTCTTACCGTTAGGTGTTTCATATTGATACCAAAAACGGTTTGATTTTGTTAACCAATGTGCATCTACAGATGTAGAATAAATCATTTTTCGCAGTTTACTTGGCGAAAAACGCGCAGCCATCTGGTAATTCGCTTTTTCTGGTGCCGCGATAACCTCTGTGGTTGTAATGGTTTTTGTTTGCGCAAAAAGCTGTGTTGCTAAAGCACAAAGCAAAAATGAAAAGTAAAATTTCTTCATTAAAGGATAATAATTTAAGTTTGAATGAGCTAAAATAAGCTAAAGACAAAAGGTACTCAAATATTTATGGTAATATTTAAGTTAAATACCTAAGCTTCTTGATCAACAACTTTTAGTATGTTAACTTTATGAATGATCAGGTAATTTTCAACACCTTATGTAACAACTTCAATATTGTACTATCTTAATAGCACTAAACTAAATTTCTAATTCATGCTAAATGTTAAAGATATTGTAAAACAATATGCTTCGCACCGGGCATTGGATCATGTGAGCCTTGAAGTAAAACAGGGTAAAATCTTTGGTCTATTGGGTCCTAATGGTGCAGGTAAAACATCCCTCATCAGAATTATAACCCAAATCACTGCACCAGATAGCGGTGAGGTTATCTTTAATGGCGAGCGCTTAAATAGTAATCACATTTCACAGATTGGTTATCTGCCCGAAGAACGCGGTCTTTACAAAAAGATGGAAATAGGTGAACAGGTGCTGTATCTGGCCAAGTTAAAAGGGCTACACACTTCCGAAGCCACTAAACGCATCAAATACTGGTTCGAGAAATTAGATATGCAAGAATGGTGGCATAAAAAGGTAGAAGATCTGAGTAAAGGAATGCAGCAAAAAGTACAATTTGTAGCTACGGTACTCCATAAACCAGAACTGATCATCTTAGATGAGCCTTTTTCGGGTTTCGATCCCGTAAATGCCGATATTATAAAAAATGAGATCTTAGAACTGAACAAGCAGGGATCTACTTTTATTTTTTCTACCCATCGCATGGAAAGCGTTGAAGAGCTATGTGATGATATTGCTTTGATCAACAAGTCTAAAAAAATATTGGATGGCTCTGTTGAAGAGATTAAATCTGCTTACAAGAACAACACCTATTGGATAGAATATGAGGGGAATCATCACATGCAGAGCAATGATATTTTTGAGGTCTTAAGTAGCGAGGAGCTAAAAGACAGAAAAGTTATCAAGCTAAAATTAAATCCTCAAAGAAATATCAACGAAGTGCTTTCGGGCTTACTTCCAATCGTAAACATCCATCGCTTACAAGAAGTGATACCAAGTATGAATGAAATTTTTATCGAAAAAGTGAAAGGACAATCTCATGAATAAGATTCTACTCATTATACAACGCGAATACCTTTCGAGGGTAAAAAAGAAATCATTTATTGTAATGACTTTCTTAACCCCTCTCCTAATTGCCGGTATATATGGCTTAATTGGGTATTTTAGCTATAAAGGCATAGCCGACTCTTTTGACCGTATTGCTGTAGTAAATAAAAATACCACGCTAGACAGTAAGCTGAGCAGCAATAAGAACATATCATATACTTATTTAGATGAAGACCTTGAGCAAGCCAAACAGGAGATTAAGGGTGGTAAATTTGATTATATCTTATACTTACCTGAATTTAACTTAGATGCTCCTCAGGGTATAGAAGTTTTTGGATCTAAGCAAGCGGGTTTATCTTTAAGTGAAAGAATTTCAGGTGATATTGAAAATTTAATCCGTACGCAAAAACTCAAAAATTCAGGTATATCGCAAACTGATTTGGATAAATTGAAAACCAATGTTAGCATTTCAGTGAAAAAGATTGCCAAAGAAGGACAGGAAGAAGAGTCTAGTGCAGGCGCCAGTACGTTTATTGCCTTTACTGCGGGTATCCTCATGTTCATGTTTATTATGCTATATGGCGTTCAGGTAATGCGTGGCGTTATCGAAGAAAAAACAAGCCGTATTGTTGAGGTAATGATCTCATCGGTAAAACCTTTCCAATTAATGATGGGTAAAATCATCGGTATAGCTTTAGTTGGGTTGACCCAATTTATGCTTTGGATTGTTTTAACCTTTGCCATAAGCACGGCCGCTGTTAGTATTTTCGTCAATAAAAGCAATTTGAAAAAAATAGAGCAAAGCACAAATGTTTCTGCTCAAATGAAAAAGGGTGCAGAAATTAGCGCAAATACACCGGGTAATCCTATAACTGATATGCAGAAAAGCCTTTCTGGTTTAAATATTCCTAAAATTGTAGGTGTATTTATCTTCTTCTTTTTAGGTGGATATTTATTTTACAGCGCTTTATACGCAGCGATAGGTTCGGCCGTAGATAGTGAAACCGAAACGCAGCAGTTTATGATGCCCGTAATGCTGCCTCTCTTACTTGGCTATGCTTTATCGTTAAGCGTAGTAAATAATGATCCTTATGGCAGCACGGCATTTTGGCTGTCTATAATTCCATTTACCTCTCCTATTGCCATGGTAGTACGTATGCCTTATGGTGTAGAAAACTGGCAATTGATCTTATCAATGGTAACCCTTATTTTAGGTTTTATTGCTACAGTATGGATTGCAAGCCGTATTTACCGTGTAGGTATTTTAATGTATGGTAAAAAAATCACATTTAAAGAGATGTTTAAATGGTTTACTTATAGAAACTAAAAAAAGCATTCTATTTTAATAAAATCAGGGAGAAATCTTTAAGTTTAAAAACGAAAAGGTTTCTCCTTTGTAATTTAAAAACAGACGAGATTATTTTTTAATTCTGCTTCTATGAAAAAAATTGCAGCCAT
>DDEP01000181.1:2306-3003 GCA_002336465.1 Pedobacter sp. UBA1951 | reverse complement strand
AACTTACTATATGCAGTTTGGTTTGAAATATGCATTTAACTAGTCTTTAGTTGAAATTTAAATATAAAAAAGCCTCGATGAATTTCATCGAGGCTTTTTTAATTATGATAAATATTTAAAATAAAAAGCTCAAGAATATTACATCCCTGAGCTTTCTAATAAGATTTTAATTTTACTTATGTATAAATGAACTCTCCGAATTCGCTTTTTAAACTCACTTGCTTATTGCCTGCTTCTACACGACCTATAATCTTGGCATCAATGTTAAAGCTTTGTGAAATATTAATGATATCCTGAGCAATATCTTCAGGACAATAAATCTCCATACGATGCCCCATGTTAAATACTTTGTACATTTCTTTCCAATCGGTACCTGATTGTTCGTGTATCAATTTGAAAAGAGGAGGGATAGGGAAAAGGTTATCTTTGATTACATGAACGTCATCATTAATAAAATGTAATACTTTAGTTTGCGCTCCACCGCTGCAATGCACAATGCCGTTAATTTGTTTGCGATATTTATCTAATACCTGCTTTATTACAGGAGCATAAGTGCGAGTAGGAGACAATACAAGTTTTCCGGCAGTAATGCTTTCTGTATCATTGATTTGAACAGGGTCGGTTAGTTTTTTGTTACCTGAGAATACTAGGTCAAAAGGTACACCGGGGTCAAAACTCTCAGGGTATTTTTGAGCAA
>DDEP01000181.1:0-2256 GCA_002336465.1 Pedobacter sp. UBA1951 | reverse complement strand
TGGTTACTGATTACATCTTCGCGTTTCATGCGACAGGTTACAGTAGAGTCTACAATAATTGTTCTCACCAAATCGCCTACATCAGCTGTTTCTCCACCTGTAGAATAAATAGAAATACCTAAATTTCTTAGTTCAGCCAAAATCTCTTCTGTTCCATTAATGATTGCAGCAATTACCTCACCCGGGATCAGATTTTTATTTCGTCCGATGGTTGATGAAAGCAAGATGTTTTCTGTAGCTCCAACACAGATTAAATCATCAATATTCATAATGATAGCGTCTTGTGCTATACCTTTCCAAACCGATAAATCTCCCGTTTCTTTCCAGTAGGTATAAGCTAAAGAAGATTTTGTGCCAGCACCATCGGCATGCATAATATTGCAGTAAGAAGGATCTCCTGATAGTATATCTGGTATAATCTTACAAAATGCCTGAGGAAAAATCCCTTTGTCTATATTTTTGATTGCTGCGTGTACATCTTCTTTTGAAGCAGATACGCCACGCTGATTGTATCTCTCGTTACTCATAATTGCTGCAAAGATAGCTTATTGATACTAAAATCCTCAATCGTTTAATAGGTTGTTATAAAATAAAATAAGGTGCAGAAGTTAATCTGCACCTTATCTTGAAGTTTCATTATCATCTTATTTTAAGAATAACAATTCTCTAAATTTAGGCAGCGGCCAAATACTGTCATCTACTATTTGCTCAAGCTTATCAGCATTATAACGAATGGCATCAAAGTAAACCTTTACCTTTTCGTCGTAAGCAATGGCTTTTTCTCGGCTATCTTCAATCTTATTAACTTTTTTACGTTCTTCGAGCATGGTATCAATCGTGTTTTTAAGTACGCCTAAATAACCGGAGATTTTATTGATAATGCTTAAAGGAGCAGCAGTAAGGTCATCGCTTAATCCAATTTCTTTTAATCCCTTTACGTTTTGAATAAGTTTGTTCTGGTATTCTATTACCGCTGGTATAATTTGGCTATTGGCTACGTCACCCATGATACGCGCTTCAATCTGCAATTTTTTATAAAAATTCTCTAGCATGATTTCATGACGGGCATGCAATTCTCTTTTGCTAAATATATTCAGTGTAGAGAAAAGGTCTATTGTTTTTTCACTCACATAGGCGTCTAAGGCTTTAGGTGTAGTTTTGATATTTGATAAGCCTCTGTCTTGCGCTTCTGCTGCCCACTCATCGCTATAACCATTGCCTTCAAAACGGATATTTTTAGATTCTTTAATGTATTTGCGGATAATGGTTAATATGGCAACGTCTTTTTTCTCTCCCTTTTTGATCAGTTTGTCAACCTCAACTTTGAATTTGTTTAATTGATCAGCAACAATAGCATTTAAAATCGTCATAGAAGCAGATGAGTTGGCCGATGATCCTACGGCTCTCAACTCAAATTTATTACCTGTAAAAGCAAAAGGAGAGGTTCTATTGCGGTCTGTGTTATCTAAGGCGATTTGAGGTATTTTAGGAATGCCTAACCAAAGATTATCTTCTTTTTTAACCTTATTGATGATTGCTCTTGAGCTTTCTATTTCGTCTAACACATCATTTAGTTGAGAACCAAGAAAGATTGAAATAATAGCAGGAGGAGCTTCNNAGGTTTTTTCCTGTATCTGTAATTAACGACCAGTTGTTGTGTTTACCTGAGCCATTGATGCCTGCATAAGGTTTTTCATGTAATAAAACCTTAAAATTATGACGACGGGCTACTTTTTCCATCAAGTCCATCAATAATTGATTATGGTCTATGGCAAGATTAATTTCTTCGTAGATTGGTGCGCATTCAAATTGAGATGGCGCTACTTCATTATGACGCGTCTTTAAAGGGATACCTAATTTCAACGCCTCATTTTCAAAATCTACCATATACGCAAAAACGCGTTCAGGTATAGAGCCAAAATAGTGGTCTTCTAACTGCTGACCTTTGGCAGACATACGGCCAAATATAGCACGACCTGCAAAAAGCATATCTGGACGAGCATTATAAAGAGATAAGTCAACTAAAAAGTATTCTTGTTCAATACCTAAAGAGGCATTTACTTTGGTAACTCCTTTATCAAAATATTGGCAAACCTCAACGGCTGCTTTATCTATAGCGGCTACTGCTTTTAGCAAAGGGGCTTTATAATCTAGAGCTTCGCCGGTATATGAAACAAATACGGTAGGGATACACAATGTTTTTCCTGCTTTATTCTCCATGATAAAAGCTGGAGAAGTAGGATCCCATGCAGTATA
>DDEP01000167.1 GCA_002336465.1 Pedobacter sp. UBA1951 | reverse complement strand
TACACCAGCGATTACAGCTTCTATTTTCAGAAAAACCCACCTAATGCTTCAAGTATCAATGCTAAGCTCAATATAGATACAGGCTTAAGGTTATCGTTCAGGTCGAGCCTGATCAATGATATACCCTTAAATTTTGCACTTTTAGAATTACTGTCACAGGCCTCTGCCATTGCCAAAGATAATTTCAATCAGCTTTTTGTTCCCTACCGTTGCATGGTTTCTGATGTACTGTCGCAAAAAAGCATTACCATGAGCAAAGGCAGTTTGGCCGATGCCGTACGTGCTAGCATGACCGTACCTTTAATTTACAGACCGATCAGGATCAACGACAAGCTGTACTTTGACGGTGGTATCTACAATAATTTCCCGGCCGATGTAATGCAGAAAGAGTTTAGTCCAGATATCATTATTGGCGCAAATGTTTCATCTAAAACCTATAACGAATATCCTAAAAATGATGACCGTTTAATGAACAGGCTCTTAATGTATATGTTCTTGGCCAAATCTGATTCTACTTTGGTAGGAAAAGAAGGTATATACATAGAACCCAATCTCAGCGATTACTCCTCTACCAACTTTGTACCTGTAGCAGAAATTATCCAAAAAGGTTATGAGGCTACCATGGCCAACATGGATGAAATTAAACAACATATCAAAAGACGTGTTGCAACGCAAGATCTGTTACGAAAAAGAATTGAGTTCAATGAACGTAAATCAGATCTGATTTTTAGCGATGTGATGGTTTATGGTGTAAACTCTCAACAGAAAAAATATATAGAACGCTTGTTTAAAAGCGACCAACCTAACTTTAACCTAGAGGATATTAAAAGAGGTTATTATAAATTAGTAGCCGATGAAACTTTTGAATCTGTATATCCCAAAATCTTTTATGACGATATTAACGACAGTTATATCTTTGAAATCTATGCCCGACCTAAAAAAAGCTTTAAGATAGATTTTGGAGGCAATGTTTCAACTAGGCCAATCAGCAATGTATTTTTAGGTATTCAATATAACTACATCAATAAAAAGGCCTATACATTTGGCGCAAACTTCTATTCAGGTAGGTTTTATGAGGCCGCACAGCTTAACGGACGTGTAGATTTTCCGAGTAAACTGCCCATCTTCTTAGCTTCTGAAATTACTTTTAACCACTGGAATTATTACAACACCAGCCAAATCTTTATCGAAAATCCCAAACCTGTATATATAGAGCAAACAGATCGTAAAATAGACCTTAAAATAGGTATTCCTCTAAACAAGAACAGTAGATTGGTTTTAAATTCTGCATTTATCTATAATTCAAATTATTACAGCCCTAACAATACTTTTGCTGTAGGCGATATCTTAGATAAAACCTCCTTTAGTGGATTTAATTCAGGCTTAACTTTCGAGAAAAACTCATTGAACAGAAAACAATATGCCACTGCAGGTAAATACATTTACGCAAGCTTTAATGTAAACCACGGCCGAGAAAATTATACGCCAGGCAATATATTTCAGCATATTTTACCTCTAGAGATACCCAGTCCTTTAACACATAATTATAAGAACTGGATAAATGTTAAACTGAGTTATGAAAACTATTTCTTGAGAATAAAAAATTACAGCCTTGCCGCATCTGCAGAAGCCGTACTTTCTAACCAAGATCTTTCAAATAATTATTATGCCACCTTGTTACAGGCACCAACCTTTTACCCTTTACAAGACAGCAAATCTATCTTTTTAGAAAATTTTAAAGCACATACTTATGCAGCAGCAGGATTAAAGAATGTGTTTAATCTAAAACGCAATTTAGACTTACGTATAGAAGGTTATGTATTTATGCCACATCAAGCCTTTGCTAAAATAGGTTTACAACAGGTTACTTATCAGCAACCTTTTGAAAAAATATACTATGCAGCTACAACCGGCTTGGTTTACCAATCGCCTTTAGGCCCTATAAGTTTAAGTTACAATTATTACGATGACGAGAGAAAAAGACACGGGGTATTATTTCATATAGGCTATCTTATTTACAATAAAAAGTCATTAGAATAATATATTTTTTGCATTCCATTTAAAAACAATTGAACTTAGCGGTTGTATTTAGAATACAACAAAATTTTTAATCCATACATACAAATGAACTCCCATAACAACTATAAATTTGGCATGATCGGGCTCGGCACCATGGGGCGCAACCTACTGCTCAACATGGCCGATAAAGGTTTTTCTGTAATCGGTCACGATAAAAACCTGCAAATGATAGAACTGCTCAAAGAAGAAGGAAAAGAGCATCACCTTAACGGCTTTGTAGATATTAGGGATTTCATCAACAGCCTTGAAAAACCTCGTAAGATTATTTTATTGGTTCCTGCAGGCGCAATTGTAGATAATGTGATCAATGAATTGATTCCACTTTTAGATAAAGGAGATATCATTATAGACAGTGGTAATTCTTACTTTGCCGATACAAGTCGTAGAGATGAGCAGTTGAAAGCCTTAGGTATTCATTTCTTTGGAATGGGTATTTCGGGCGGTGAAGAAGGTGCTCGTTTTGGCCCTAGTTTAATGCCGGGTGGCGATAAAGAAGCCTATGCCATGATGAAAGATGTACTGGAAGCCGTATCTGCTAAAGTAGATAACGAACCTTGTGTTACTTACATTGGCCCGGGTGCTTCTGGACATTTTGTTAAAATGACCCATAATGGTATTGAATATGCCATTATGCAGCTCATTGCCGAAATGTATGAATTCTTAAAAAATGGACTCAACTATAGCAACGAGCAAATACAACATTTTTTTGCCAAATGTAACGAAGGTCGTTTAAAATCATTTTTACTTGAAATTACAGCGAATATCTTTTTGGTTAAAGATAAACAGACAGGTAATTTACTGGTAGATATGATACGCGATGAGGCAAAATCAAAAGGTACTGGTAAATGGACCTCGCAAATTGCAATGGATTTAGAAGTTCCCATCCCTACTATAGATTCGGCTGTTGCCATCAGAAACCTTTCAAAATTAAAACAATTAAGAGTTTCATTAGAAAATGACTTAGGTAAATCTACTGCTGTAAAAACAGATCATGAGATGGATGCTCATCTGGAAAATGCCTTTTTCTTTGCTATGGTTAATGCCTATGCCCAAGGAATGCACTTACTACAACAGGCTTCGCATACTTACCAGTATAATTTAAATCTGGCAGAAATAGCCAAGATATGGCGTGGAGGATGTATCATAAGGGCTTCGTTCTTATCTGATATTTACCAAGCTTACAAGCATAATCCTCAGTTAGTGCATTTGTTTAAAGATGAGAACATACAGAAACAATTATCAGATAGTGTAGATAGCACTCGTAAAGTTGTTACCCAAGCACTTAACCATGGCATAAGCGTACCTGCTTTTGCCGCATCTTTAACTTATTTTGATATGCTAAAAACAGCCCGTATGCCGTCTAACTTAACCCAAGCGCAACGCGATTATTTTGGAGCGCATACTTTTGAACGCACAGATGAGGAAGGTATTTTTCACAATGACTGGAATTCTAGCAACTAACGCAGGTAAATTTTTAATTAGCTATTCATGAAAAAGCGACAAAGCAACCTTAAACCTACTATATTTATCATATTTGGCGGCACCGGCGACCTTAATAAAAGAAAACTGGCTCCTGCCCTTTACAATCTCTATACTGAAAACTATATGCCCGGTAAATTTGCCATTATTGGCACCGGCCGTACCGTTTATACAGATGCACAGTACAGAGAAGAAATACTGCACAGTGTAAATGAATTCTCGAGAAACGGAAAAGTAGAAACAGAGCGTTGGGATGTTTTTGAGAAAAACATTCATTACACCTCTGTTGATATAGAAAAACAGAAGACTTTTGAAGACCTGAAAGAAGCTATCGTAAATTTAAAAGAGCAATTTGGTCCAGAAACGCAAACCATTTTCTACCTTGCAGTTGCACCTAATTTCTTTCCTCTTATAGCCGAATGTCTGCATAAATATAAACTTACATCAGATGAGGAAAAATGCCGTATTGTTATTGAAAAACCTTTTGGGCATGATCTAGAATCTGCTAAAAAGCTCAATTGTTTATTGAGCGCTATCTTTACCGAAAAGCAGATTTATCGTATAGATCATTATTTGGGCAAAGAAACCGTTCAGAACATGATGGCCTTTCGTTTTGCCAACTCTCTGTTTGAGCCTTTGTGGAACAGAACTTACATAGAGCACGTTCAAATCTCTGTAACAGAGCAATTAGGCGTGGGCGAACGCGGTGGTTATTATGAAGATGCAGGTGCACTAAGAGATATGGTACAAAACCATCTTTTGCAGTTGCTTTGTTTGGTAGGTATGGAAGCCCCTATTTCTTTCAACGCAGATGAGATTAGAGACAGAAAAGTAGAGGTTTTAAAAGCAATGCGACCGTTCAAACCCGAAAATGTGAGCCTTCAAGCTGTAAGAGGACAATATGGAAAAGGTTGGATAGAAGGTAAAGAAGTACCCGGTTACCGTTCTGAGAAAGATGTAGACCCAGAATCTAACACAGAAACCTTTGCAGCCATCAAATTCTTTATAGACAACTGGCGCTGGCAGGGCGTACCTTTTTACCTGCGTACAGGAAAACGTCTTAACCAGACCTCTTCTACCATTACCATACAATTTAGAGATGTACCTCATCATATATTTGCCACAAGTTCTATTGAAAGCTGGCAGCAAAACCGCTTGATCATTAGCATTCAGCCCGAAATGAGCATACGCTTACAAGTACAATCTAAAAGACCCGGACTTAATATGATTCTAAATCCGGTAGATATGATTTTTGATTACAAAGGCACTTACGATAACAATACACCCGAAGCATACGAAACTCTATTATTGGACGTAATGACCGGTGATCAGACTTTATTTATGCGTGGCGATCAAGTTGAAACAGCTTGGGAATTGGTAATGCCTATCATTAACCTTTGGGAAAATAAAAAATCATTGAATTTCCCTAATTACGCTGCCGATAGTTGGGGTCCTGAAGAAGCAGAGGCATTGATTGCTAAAGACGGATTTTATTGGTTTACACTACCTGTTAAAGAATAATGAATTTACATATATACAAAGAGGTTAATGAAATAAACGAAGCATTAGCGCAATACATTATAGAAATTGGAAGACAAGCCATTGTAACCAACGGTAGGTTCAATTTTGTACTTACCGGAGGTAATTCACCTAAGGGTGTTTACGGATTGCTTTCTACAAAATACAAGAATGATATAGACTGGAGCAAGGTTTTCTTCTTCTTTGGCGATGAGAGAACAGTTGAGCCTTTTCATAAGGATTATAATGGTTTGATGGCCAAAGAAACACTCTTTGATCATTTAAAAACACCTGCTGAGCATATTTTTTATGTAAATACTTACCTGCAACCAGAAGATGCAGCTAAAGCTTATAAAAAAAGTATAGACAAGCATT
>DDEP01000165.1:4155-4386 GCA_002336465.1 Pedobacter sp. UBA1951 | reverse complement strand
GGTAAGGTTTTTTGTATTTGTGCAATCTTGGTCTTGATGTTATCTATTACAACATTACTGTTGGCACCTTTGAGCATCATCACAATAGCTCCGGCTACTTCACCCTGATCATTGTAGGTTAATGCCCCATAACGTGTGGCAAAGCCGATATTAACCTCGGCTACATCTCTTATCAATAGCGGAACTCCGTTGTCCAAGCTTTTAATTACGATGCTCTCAATATCTTTTTCA
>DDEP01000165.1:0-4079 GCA_002336465.1 Pedobacter sp. UBA1951 | reverse complement strand
GCAACGCCTTTTACACCCAACAACTGGCGCCTTACAATCCAATCCTGAATGGTGCGTAGTTCTGTAAGGTCGTATTTAGCCTCATATCCCTTTTTAGGCTTTACTACGTATTGGTAAATTTCGCCCAAGCCAGTTGATATAGGACCCATTTCTGGTTTACCTATTCCATCTGGTATTTTATCTTGTATGGTAACTAAGCGTTCAGAAACCTGTTGCCTAGCCCAATATATATCTACATCATCGTTAAAAACGAGGGTTACTAACGACAGGCCAAAACGACTGTAACTCCTGATTTCTTTGATGCCTGAAATGTTGCTGCTGGATTGTTCAACAGGGAAAGTAACTAAGCGCTCTATATCTGTTGCGCCATATGATGGTGCCGATGTAATGATCTGTACCTGGTTGTTGGTAATATCAGGAACGGCATCTATAGGTAGTTTGGTAAGTTCAAAAACTCCGAATATAACAAGGGTAATTGTAAAAAGACCAATAATGAGTTTGTTCTTTACAGAAAACCCAATTATTTTATTTAGCATAAAACAAAAGATTTATCAAATTTTTAATAAATGAAAATTGCGCGGCAATAGTTACCACGCCCAATAAATATTAAATATTGAAAAAAGCTCTTGGAGGCTGCCATACCTTGTTATTATAAGCAGAAGACAGAAAGTCTTCGTTATAATTGGTGGCAAAGCGAATATGTATAGTGTTTGAGAGTTTGCGGAGTGTATTAAAGAATGAAGGTTCTAGAGCAGGGGTAAAACCTGAAGAATGATCGTGGGTTTTAAAAGGTAATTGCATATCTCGTGCTTCATCATTATCGGTATGTGGAATATCGCTATAATGATGAATAAGGTAGGCCCAGAACGTAATGCTCTCATCTAAATCTTTATGCTCAAAATAATGCTGAAAAAGCACAGGCATTTTCATAACCTCCTGTATTTCTGTACCGGAGATGATGTAAAAGGATAGCATAAAGTATATGATCAGCTTTTTCAAAATGCCCAAAAATAGATAAACTCGGCTAAAAACCAAAGATGTATGGTGATTTTTACTTTATTACCAACAAAAAAGGTGCTTAACAAAAGCACCTTTTTTATGATCATTCAAAATACTCTTTCATTTTTTCGAAAAAGCTCTTGTCATTTTTACCCGGTTGGGGTTTAAAATTGGGAGAATCTTTTAATTTTTCTAAGAGGGCTCTTTCTTCGGTATTTAGTGCTTTTGGGGTCCATATGTTTACATGGATGATTTCATCGCCGCGGTGGTATGAATTTACTTCAGGAATGCCTTTGCCTTTTAAGCGAAGTAATTTGCCACTTTGTGTACCTGGTTCAACTTTAATTTTGGCTCTGCCATCAATGGTAGGAACCTCTACGCTTGTACCTAATACAGCATCGATAAAGCTTACATGCAAATCGTATATGATATTGTTGCCGTCGCGTTTTAAGGTTTCGTGTGGTAGTTCTTCAATTAAAATAATCAAATCACCTGGAATACCGCCATTAGGGGCTGCATTCCCTTTACCCGACATGCTCAACTGCATTCCTTCGCTTACGCCCGCAGGGATATTGATCGAGATGGTTTCTTCGCCACGTACCGTACCTTCGCCATGACATACATTACATTTGGCCGTAATTTGTTGGCCTGAACCATGACAGGTAGGGCAGGTTGCTGTAGTTTGCATTTGGCCCAATATGGTATTGGTTACTTTTCTTACAGATCCGCTACCACCACAGGTTTTACAGGTGCTTACCGAAGAACGGTCTTTTGCTCCTGTACCATCGCAGGTTTTACAAACAATCTGTTTGTTTACTTTTATCTTTTTCTCAACGCCGTGCGCAATCTCTTCTAGCGTTAGTTTAACTTTTATACGTAAATTACTACCTTTTGCTACCCTACGACCTCCAGATTGACGACCTCCGCCACCAAAAAAGCTTTCAAAGGGAGAACCTCCACCAAAGATATCGCCAAATTGACTAAAGATATCTTCCATGTTCATGCTGCCACCGCTAAAGCCGCCACCTCCGGCCGCACCGCCTACACCCGCATGTCCAAACTGGTCATATCGCTGTTTTTTCTCAGGGTTGCTCAATACTTCATATGCCTCGGCAGCTTCTTTAAACTTATCTTCTGCCGCCTTGTCATTTGGGTTTTTATCTGGATGATATTTAATGGCTAATTTTCTATATGCCTTTTTTATTTCATCTACAGAAGCATTTTTAGCTACCCCAAGTACGTCGTAATAATCTCTTTTACTCATTTGTAATCTTTTCCTCTAAACTGTATTTTACGCTCCTACAACCACTTTTGCGTAACGGATTACTTTGTCGTTAAGGGTGTAGCCTTTCTGAACTTCATCAATAACTTTTCCTTTTAATTCTTCAGTAGGGGCAGGGATTTGAGTTATAGCCTCGTGCAAGTCGGTGTCAAAAGGTTCGTCTTTAGAATTGATCTCTTTTAATCCGCGTTGCGTTAAAATGCCTTTCAGTTTTTGCTGTACCAAAAGAATACCTTCGCGTACGGCTTCTACATCTGTTGTGTTTTCGGTAGCTTTTATAGCTCTTTCAAAATCATCTAAAACTGATAATAAAGATACTATTATATCTTTTCCGGCAGTTTGCAACAATTCAACACGTTCTTTTTGTGTACGACGTTTATAGTTGTCAAATTCGGCAAAAAGACGTAAATACTTATCGTTTAAAGCTGTATTGTCCTGCTGAAGTTTTTCTTCTGCAGATAATTCCTGTGCAGATTCTACTTCTTTTTCACTTGTATTTGAAGTGGCATCATTTGTTACCTGATCGGTATTTTCTGCTCCTTCTTCTGTTCTATTTTGGTCAACCACAGGTTCTTCTTCCTTTTTCTTCTTATTAAACATGTGTACTCGTGTTTTTTTAAATTTTTGTTTCTCAAATGTATTGCCAATGCATAAAAAACAGCCATAGTGTCAGTTTTAAAAAACAAAAGCTAACAGTATGGCTGCTTGTCAATAATTTTTGACAGTTGTTTAGGCTATCTGGGCATCTTCATGTACCATTCCGTTCTCACATTTAATGATACGTGAAGGGAAAGTTCTGATGATGTGGTAGTCGTGAGTGGCCATTAAAACAGCTGTACCGTTCTGGCTGATCTGTTTTAACAGTAAAACGATTTCTTCAGATGTTTCTGGGTCAAGGTTACCTGTAGGTTCATCTGCAAGAATAATTTCGGGGTTATTAAGCAATGCTCTGGCTATTACGATTCGTTGCTGCTCACCGCCCGATAGCTCATGAGGCATTTTTTTGATTTTAGAGCGTAAGCCTACTTTCTCAAGTACGTCTTTAATGCGCTCGTTGATTAATTTATCGTCGTTCCAGCCGGTAGCTTTTAGTACAAAAGAAAGATTTTGTTCAATAGTTCTATCGCTAAGTAATTGGAAATCTTGAAATACGATACCTAATTTACGACGCAGAAAAGGAACTTCTTTGTCTTTAAGGTTCTTCAGGTCAAATCCCGCAACGCTTCCACTTCCGTTACCTATATGTAGATCGCCGTATATGATTTTTAGCAAACTACTTTTACCTGAGCCTGTTTGTCCGATTAAAAAAACAAACTCGCCTTTTGCTATATTTAAGTTTACGTTAGATAATACCAGGTTTTTTTGCTGAAATACATCAACATTCTGTAGGTTTATTACGTTCTCTGCCATCTTTATATATCTAATTTAGTTACCTGGCCAAAAGGCAGGTCTTTAATTATGTTCATAATGTATTCCTGTTTATTACCAAAGCCCAGTTTTTCAAGAGATTTATCGGGTCTATCTACTCTAAAATAAGCCAATAAGGTAAAGCGCTCATCTCTAAGCTGTACATAATCGGGTATTTTAGCTATGCCTTTAACTTTAATAATATACATTAGCTCAAAAGTAGTAAAAAAGTCTGAAGAGCAATGCCAGAAGTTCAAAGAAATAGAATATGCAGGGCTTGATAACATTAAATAGATCAATTAGAATTGTTATTCTTGCAATGCTGAATGTTGCATCTTATTTTGAAAAAGGAGATTGCCAAAGTATAAAGACCCTGAAACGAGTTCAGGGT
>DDEP01000186.1 GCA_002336465.1 Pedobacter sp. UBA1951 | reverse complement strand
ACCCTTTCTGCAGAAAGCAAAGAAGAAGTAAATCATTGGGCTGTAGAAGTTGCCAAAGCCGGAGGTAAGCTCCTCTCCCAGCCCGAAGCATTTGGTAAAGGGTATTACGGCTTTATGTTTGCTGATCCAGATGGTCATCGCTACAATGTGTTTTACATGTAGCCTATTCATGAATTACTGAATTTTTTACACATAAATGCATGAAAACATTAATACCCCGATATTACCTCTCACATTGAGCCTATTGTCACATTGAGCTTCCCGAAGTAAATTCGGGAGAAGTTATCGAAATGTGGATACCCTGCAATCTAGGCTTCGACAAGCTCAGCCTGACACGGGGAATGATTATAGACAGTAGATGCTGACCTGTAGCGGAGCGGAAAGCTACGGAGTAAAATGAATTCAGCATAACGAAGCCCCGTTTAACGTCATTCCGAACTTGTTTCGGAATCTTTTATTTATCACATTGAGCCAGTCGAAATGCTCATTTTAATGTTGCTTTGAATTTGTTTCGAGAAAGATGCTAATCTTTAGCGAAGCAGAAAACTATGCAGTAAAACGAGTGCAACATAACGAAGCACCCGTTTAATGTCAACACGAATGTGTTCTGGAATAGAATTTCTTACCTTTTACAGCTCACCCAGATAATTAGATGTACTGGCTGAGGTTTCTTTGCTATTGTGCAAAAAAGCCCATACCTGTAAAGCATCACCCGCCGGGATCTCAGACAGATCAATGCTAACTTCCAAACTGTTCCTTTCAGCCGCATTATACGCTATAAAGAACAAGCCTTCAGCCTCATGGTAATAAACCACCACCACAATATCGTCTGCACTGGCATTGCCCTCATTGGCATTGTTTTCATAAGTGATTTTCAGTTCGGTGGCTGTACGGTTGGCCTGCGGATTTTTAAAGCCCAGTAAATTGCCCTTGCTTACCATGATTTTGGCGTAATTGAATACATAATTGGGGTACTGCCCCTACATTCCCTTAAATCTATGATTAGCGCATCGGTATGCTTGACATCATCCATTGCGGCAATTAGGGTATCGGCACAGTATTTTAAAGTCCCGAACAAAGGAATATTGAGATAACCAATGTTTCCATCCAATATAGCCTTTTTCTTAATCCCATAATTGTTCTCTATCAGCAGGTCCTTTGCCCAGTTGTCATTTGGTGCAACAGGCTTCTTTTCAACCTGGTTATCTTGACTTCTTAGGGAGTACTGGACCTTGAGATGTTGGTCGTTTGTTATTTTCTGAAGATCTGCCGTTAATTGGAAAGCAAATTCTTTCCCTGTTGAAATCGTATCGTATCTGCCATTGGCTTGATATTGCATGATGGTCCTCTCGATTTCTGGCAACATGTTCGCTATTACATATTTTCGTTTAATCAGCAATAATGTTGAATCTATTGTGGACTTTTTTTGTTCGACACTTAGCTGTGCATTGAGTTTAAGTGTACTCATCAGGCTGGCTAAAAGCACCAGTGCAGTAAACTTATTTATAATTTTCATGTTTTTTATGCTTGTTCAATCGTAAAATACCACCGACCATTTAATTTAATACCATATCCACATTGGAGCCTACTTACTTAAAGTACTTAACCAAGTACTAATCTGATCGAGTATAAGGGGACTAATCGTTTCATTGATATCCTTTGATTCTTCCATTAATCCCGTGCGTCCGCCCCCCTGTAGCATATGGTTGATGCCCTTTAGTACTACAATCTTTGATTTGCTATTGAAGTTCTTCTGCAGAGAGCTGGCCATCCTCGGACTGTGATAAGCGGCGTCCACATTCAGGTCAAGATCTCCGTTGATAATTAACACTGGCGATTTGATTATCAGCAGATTATCTTTTGGTTCTACTTGAGCAGCCTTGTGGAATTGCTCGCTGGCCAAAATATACACTCTGGTGTTCATCTTTTTCTGAAGCTCGTCAGTTTCAAGTTTGCCTAGCTTTGCCAATTCTTCGTCGGCAATTGCCTTGATTGCTTTGTAACGCTGCTCGTAATTATTTTCGTTTTTGGTATAATAGATGCTCCTGCTTACAAAACTACTATCAGCACGTTGCCATGAAAGCGGCCAACCCGCTGCTTTTGCCATCATTTTGCTTTGATGTGCCACCACCATATGCGGGTAATTGTTAACGCAACCAGCCAACATGATCGAGAAAATTAACTGCTTGCTTTTGTCGGCCAGTAATGCCAGGCCTTGCCCAGCACCAGCACTATGGCCTATCACCCCTATTTTTTTGGGATCAACTGATGGATGTTTTTTAAGGAAATCTATTCCAGCCGAAGCATCAGCCAGGTAGTCTTTCTCTTCTAATTCGTGAATTTTCTTGCTTCCCAAAGTAGAACTTCCAGCTCCACGGTCATCAAAACGCAGTGTAACATAACCAAGTCTGGTAAGGAAATCAGCAAGGACCCACAAAGGTCTGTGATTAAAAAACGGTTGGTCTCGCGGAGTTTGCCCAGATCCGCCAATAATTAAAATAGCTGGAAAAGGACCTTGGCCTTTAGGAATAGTTACTGTGGCGGCCAGCTTTACAGCAGTATCACTGGCTACTTTGTAAAACACCTCTTCCGCTTCATAGGGGAAAGGGGCTACTGGAGTTTGAGGTCGTTGTTGTCCTTTAACGGATGTAGCAAGCATGGCTAAACACGCAATGGCTATCTTTATAAAGTATTTCACTTTCATCTTTTTCATCTAAAGAAAGATGATGATGATGGCATATGCAATCCCTAGCGACGAACGGCTTCATTCCGTCGATATACTGCAAAAAATGCTTACTAACGGTAATCTTGCCTACAACTCCATTAACAAGGATTATTTACCGATACAAAACTTAGTAAAGATATTCTCCAACAAATCATCAGTAGTAACCGTTCCGGTAATTTCGCCCAGATAATGTAACGCCTGTTTAATATCCATAGCCAAGAAATCAGAAGTAACCGGGTTGTGGATATGCATCAACACATTATTTAATGAGTTCTGTGTCTGTTTTAAAGCCTCTACATGGCGGATATTGGTTACCAAGGTTTCGCTGGTGTTGATATGGCTCAGGTTTACTTTTTCCAATAAAGCCTGTTCTAAAGTATCTATGCCCATTTTGTCTTTGGCCGACATCAATAAAGCCTCTAATTCTTGGTATCTGTTCTTCTTTTGTGCATCTAACAATTCGGCCTTATTTACCACAAAAAGATAAGGAATTTGTTGTTGAGCCAAGCCTTCTAACTGCTTTAGCACATCGGCTTCATTTTCTTGTGCATCAACTAAATAGATGATCAGTTTGGCCTGTTTCATTTTATCTAAGGTACGCTCTACCCCTTTGGCCTCGATGATATCGGCTGTTTCGCGGATACCTGCCGTGTCGATAAACCTGAAAACAACGCCATTGATGTTGATCTCGTCTTCAATGGTATCTCGGGTGGTACCGGCAATATCGCTCACAATAGCCCTTTCTTCATTTAAGAGCGCATTGAGCAGGGTAGATTTGCCCACATTGGGCTTACCCGCTATAACCACCGGAACGCCATTCTTGATTACGTTGCCCACCTCAAAAGAGTGGATCAAACGTTGTAGTATTTTGTTGATTCTTTGGATCAACTGTTCTAATTCCGTCCTGTTGGCAAACTCTACATCTTCTTCTGCAAAATCCAGTTCCAGTTCTATCATGCTGGCAAAGTGGATCAATTGCGAACGTAGGTCTTTCAATTCATTGGCAAAGCCGCCACGCATTTGCTGCATGGCCACATCATGCGATGCCTTGCTGTTAGAAGCAATCAGATCGGCCACAGCTTCGGCCTGACTCAAATCAAAAGCCCCATTTAAGAAAGCTCTTAAGGTAAATTCGCCGGGTTTGGCGGCACGAGCTCCCTTGCTGATCAGCAGGTTAATGATCTGCTGTATAATGTAATTGGAACCATGGCACGAAATCTCTACCACATTTTCTTTGGTATAAGACTTAGGGGCGATAAATAAACCCACAACTACCTCATCTATAATTACATGATTATCTTTGATCAAACCAAAATGCAAAGTGTGGGTCTCCTGTTTTTCAAGGTCTTTGCCCGAGAAAACCTGATTGGTTAAACGAACGGCATCGGGTCCAGATAAACGGATTACGCCTATGGCGCCGCTGCCGGGAGGCGTAGACAATGCAATGATGGTATCTGATGTGATCATAAGCTACAAAAGTAAGGGTTTTTATTGTTAGAATAATGCAATTGCTGCTTAAAGCAGAGGCTTACCAAACATTTTATCTATATTTAGTGTTGAAGAGAAAACTACTTTACGCAATTTATGACCAATAACCAGTACCCACTTACCGTAAGAAGATCCATAGAATTATTAGGCTTAACTTTAGTTGTAGCTCTTTTAGTTGTTGGTAAAGATGTAATTATGCCAGTGATCATGGCATTTTTTATCAGCATATTGCTATTACCTATTTTCCGTTTTTTGCGCAGGCACAAAGTACCCGAAAGCATAGCTATTTTATTGCCTATTTTATTGGTTTTTGTGTTTATAGCTGGCATTGTTTGGTTCTTCTCAGCGCAAATCGGTGTATTGGTAGATGATTTTCCGCAAATCAAGGCCAATGTAGCAACACACCTGAGGTCGTTACAGAACTGGATCAGCAGTTTTACCGATTTCTCTATAGCCAAGCAAGAGAAATTTATCAATGAAAAGAACGACGATCTTTTTAACATGGCAGGCCGGGTAGCAAGCGGAGCCGCAGTAACTTTGAGCAACGTATTTATTTTTGTAGCCCTGATACCCATTTATATCTACCTGATCCTGTTCTATAAGAGCATATTGCTCAAATTTGTTTTTATGTGGTTTAAGGCCGAACACCATCCGCAGGTTAAAGAAGCGGTTTATGAGTCGGAAGCCATTATCAAAAACTACTTAGTAGGATTGTTGATACAGATCACCTACATGACCATTTTATTGGGTGGCGGACTTGCCCTCTTTGGCATTAAGCATGCCCTGTTGATTGGGGTGATCTTTGCGATACTGAACCTCATACCTTACGTGGGAGCCTTAATAGGCAATATTTTAGGTTGTTTGATTACGCTGAGTTCTTCTACCGAGCTATGGCCAGTAATTACGGTGCTGTTGGTGATTGCCGCAGTGCAATTTTTAGATAATAACATTTTGATGCCACATATTGTAGGGTCTAAAGTGAAGATCAATGCCTTGGTGTCTATTTTGGGCGTAGTAATTGGAGGCGTAATTGCAGGTGTATCGGGTATGTTCTTGTCTATGCCGATCATTGCCGTACTTAAGGTTATTTTTGACCGCAGTGAAGGCTTTAAGCACTGGGGCGTACTGCTGGGCGATGAAAGGCCAAGCAAAAGTCCGATGAGCTTTGCGGTTAGGAAAAAACTTAAGGATTTAGATAAAAAGCTTTGATGAGTTGGTAAATCTGTGAATTGGTTAATTAGTAAATTGGTTGATTTTATGGTGTAGCTTTCCGCTTCACTACAGGTCTGCATATACTATCGATAATCATCCTTTCTTGTCAGGCTGAGCCTGTCGAAGTCTAATTGTATGTATTTCGATAACTTGTCCCGAGTTTACTCAGGGAAGCTCAATGTGACAAATCTTACTTGCCAAAAGTCAACATATCAAGCCCAAGCAAAGCCTCTCCGTTCTACCAAACTCGGACTTGGCTGATGCGGTAAGCAATAATCAGCCTTCGTATAAACTTTAAAGCATCAGGCGCA
>DDEP01000208.1 GCA_002336465.1 Pedobacter sp. UBA1951 | reverse complement strand
AACCATTTCTTTAAGGCCATTATACCCACTATAATCTTAACCTTTGAGATTGACAGGCTCAAAGAAATCTATAAATTCCATAAAGAATTTAAACCCCTGTACAATGGCCTAAAATACCAATACGTACAGCAGCTCAACCTAAGGGTTTTGATTATGGAACGCCCCGTAGCACAGCGTTTACAAGAATTTAAACATCATTTTGCACCATGCCTCAGCTATCTTAAAAAGAAAGATGTGGCCGCTTACCTCAACGTAAGCTACAATTACTTGATTGCCAATTGGCAACATTAAGATTTCGGAGCTTTTTTAAACCTTTTTCGTAACTGTACACAGAGTAAAACCAAGCTAACTTTGTTTGGTGCAGCAAGCCTTATAGCTCTTCTCCGGCCTTTACCCGTACCGGCTTAGTCTCAATTTTTTATGCGGAGGGTGTAAACGCACCAATACAAAACAATGCTGCCTATTACTAACCTCTAAACTTTTTCGTCTGCTTTTTCAAGTGCAACAAAGCAGTCTTTAAATGATGAAAAACTTAAAAAATTTAGGATTTGGCCTAGCAGCACTGGTATTGGTGCTTGGGCTGGTGTTTACGGTAAGTGCTTTTACTCAAAAACAACGTGTGTCTCACTGGTTTACTTTTAATGGTACTTCTTATCAGCTAGTTGACCCAATGAATCCTATTCCACCTACCTGCGAAGCTACAGAGGGGACGGAATTGTGTGCGATACTTGTTGATAATGATAAAATAGATTACACCGGAGATGAACCACAACCTAACGCTGCGGTAATTGCCAATCCTTTATCTCAATCAGACGAGGTACGTTACAAAGACGAAAACTAGCAGTTATGGAGGTCAAGAAAAAGACCTCCATAATTTTATCGCTCATTTTGAGGCATACCGCTAATTATGATAACATTATCAGGCAGAGGAAATACATATCTTTTGCTATTAGGTTCTAGCGTATAGGTCACATTAGCCATAGTCCTACTCAAACTCTCTTGAAACATTGGCTCTAAGTTTAAGCGCCTCAAATCAGACCATCTAATTCCCCTGAACAGCAGTTCCTTCCTCCTTTCTTTTAATATTACAGCAAGAATATGCTCTTTATTATCGCCTGTATACGGGGTAAATGTTCCGGTAGCATATCTATGTTTTAATAGCCAGTTTATAGCTTCAAGTCCATCAGTAAGCTTACCTTTTCGAATTGCTGTTTCTGCCTTAATTAACCACAACTCATCAGTAGCTATACCAGAAAAAAAAGTTGTAGAACCTAAGTACGAGCCTTTGAAACTGATGTTATTATTTGAGGGCACAAAAAACAATTTTTTACGCAAATCATCAGCATGATAACTTTGGTAAAGCGTAGGCTCTATAAAAAGCCTACTTTGCGCAAATGTGGTTGACAATACCATACTATTGTGAAATACTACTTCTGTATTAAAAATGGCAAAAGGGAATGCAGCGTTAACATTTATTTGATTATAGTTGAGCAACTCACTTTGTATTGCCAAAGCCGCTTCGGCATTCAAATTGGCTAAATCATAATTTTGCATAATAAGATAGGTTTTAGCAAGCAGTGCATAAGCTGCAGCTTTTGATGGCCTTGTCTTTTTTAGCGGTAATTTAGGTAAACCAGGCAATGCCAAGTTTAAATCATTAATGATTTGCTGATAGGTTTCTTCAACACTTGATCTCTTTGAGCTTTGGGTAATTGCAGTAGCCAGCCTTAAGGGAATACCTAGATCTGAATTTGAGGTAGCCTTTTTATAGGTCTGGCAAAATGTCTGCGCTAACGAAAAAAATGCCCATGCTCGGTAAAACAATGCATTAGCTTTTGTTTCTAAGCCAAGGGGTTGTTGCTTTACATCTGCAGGCAACATTTGGATCGCTTCGAGTGCTGTATTTGCATAAAACACCTGTTTATATTTATAAATCCAATCGTAATCTAATTGGTTAGTGTAAATATTTTTCTGCCACAGGTAGGCTCCCTTACTTGCATCTGTTAAGCTTTGAAAGCGGGCATCTTCAATCCAAAAGTCTCCAGAAGAAATTTCTGCCATGTAGGGACTGTTATTATACATTATCTCATTGTCTAGCAATGCCTGTATCTCTTGCAATTGCTGAGGTACAATAAGTTTCTGATCTGGTTTAATTCCAAGAAAATTGTCTTTACATGCTACTAGACAAGCTACATAACATGTAAAGAAAGCCAAGATTATTCTTTTCATATGTATATAATTTTATTTTTAAAATGATATGGAATACTCAGGTGTATTTGTGTTCCTGAACATGAATATGTTTTGACAAGGTTAAAGATTAAGTTTAAAGCCAATTGAATAAGTTGTTAAATTAGGATATAAGGCCGATGGAAAGTCGGGGTCTAGCTTCTCTTTATTGGCTACCCAAACAAGTGCAACATTATCTATGTTCAAGAAAATATTAGCGGTATGTTTACTTTTTCTTGTGTTCAATAAATAAGAAAAGTTAATATCCTTTAACCGAATATGGTCTCCCTTAAGCACATTAACTTCAGAATTAACATATACCAAGTCTCTATTGGTATTATTTACTAAGGACAAAGCTGGCACATTGGTTAAAAGTTCATCACCTGGTTTTTGCCACCTTAGGTTATAATCTTGATGACCAATTTGATTGGTAAATAAACTCGTGTAATCGATGGTTTTCTTTCTAAAATAATAACCGCTTTTAAACAAAGCTTGGACAGAGAACTGGAATCTTTTATACACCAAAGTATTTACCAGATTACCAGATACTGTAGGTAATGAAGAGCCATGATAGACCAGTTGCGATCGTTTTAGTTGCGCAACATAAGCATTATAAGTAGTGTCTACATTATTGATAAATACTTTTGGATTACCTCGCCCATCTAATCCATGCCATGGTATACTATAAATAGCATCTAATGGCTTACCGATGGTTATGCTAGCTGTTTGGCCACTGGTAACACCCAAATAACCGTCTTCTAAATAATCATAAGCTAAAACCTTACTCCTATTACTAGCAACGTTGAAACCAATATTCCATTTAAAATCTTTACGATCAATTACACGAAGTGCCAATTCAAGTTCAATTCCATTAGTAGCCAATTGCGCATAATTAAGTTTGTAAGATGAAGCAAGACCAGATATTACGCCCACCGTAGGATCAATGGGTATATCTCCAATAAGATCTTCTGCCCGCTTGTTAAAGTACTCTAACTTTAAATGCCACTTTCCTTGTGCACCTTCGGCAATTAAACTAAGATTACCTGTTGCTACTTTTTCCCATTTCAGGTTAGAATTGGCAGGGGAGGTAATGTTGGCAAATCTTAAGCCAGTAAGCTGATTTACCCCATACGATGCCGTTGTAAATGCTGTAACAGATTTGTCTATATTACCACTATAACCGTATGTAGCCTGTAACCTTAGTTTAGATATAGCCTTAGATTGCCAAAACGCTTCTTGCGAAATTGACCACGCAGCCCCTACCGACCAAAGAGGGACAGATTTTTGGTTAAAGTCTACCCCAAAAAGATTAGAAGCATCTATCCTACCACTCCCGGTAAACGTATATCTGTTTTTGTAAGTATAAGATAAATTAGCAAAATAAGACAGGTAATTATCAGTTAAATGCTCGAGCTTGTTGTCTGGCAAAGGTAGCTGTAAATTACCGGTTGGATAAGTTGGATACCTTGTATTTAAATCGGGTCTTAATACGTAAGTTAAACTATTATCATCATATCCATAACGCCCAAAGCCATCCATTTTAGTAATTAAGCTGTTGCGCTCGTAACCTGCCAAAGCTGCTAGCTGATGGCGTTGCAGCATTTTATTATAATTTACCTGCGCCCTAAAATTATAGCTATTTACTTTATGATACTCTTGGTAAAGTATTCCACCAACCGGGAACACGGAAACCCCATTTGCCTGCGTATATTGGTTGATATAGTTACGGACTTCAAAAGTATTGCGATCTCTCAGATTATGTATTTCTAAACGATCTTCCTGAAACTGATATTTAACATCAAAACTAAGAGAAGGTAATAATTGGTAATTTATATTGCCTAACAACCTCACGTTACTATTTAAATTATGTATCTGTTTAAGTGATAACTCATCTAATGGCACATAATCCCAATTTTCTGGCACTTTTCCTATCATTTGGCGCTTGTAGCGATCGCTATACAATCGGCTCACTACAGAATTTTTACCGTCCTGGTCTCTCAATTGCGTATACGGAAAAGCTTTCTTTGAAGATACGGTACCCAAATTGTTAAAATCTATATCATGCCTCTGTTTACTGGCTAATGTTAAATTGGAACTGATGCCGATTGTTAAACCGTTAATTGGTATTAACCTCAAATTCATATTCAACCCCAATCGATCTGATTTATTTTGAACCAATTGTAAGTCATCTTTATCGTAGCCCAAACCTATCATCCACGAACTTTTTATGCCACCATTACTTAAGTTAAGGTTATACCTTTGCGCCGATGCTTGCCGATACAAGTAGTTCATAGCTTCTTTTCTTACGTCTATAGCCGCAAAACCTGCTTTAGCTAAACTTAAAGCTTCATCGGTAATTAGCCCATCTCTATGTGCAATAAGTTGTTCTACAAAAGGAGATAACACTGTTTTACCCGTGCTTTGTTCTGATGATAAATAGTAATTATTGGCAAACAATTGCTGCTCTATATCTAAATATCCTGCCGAAGAAATGTAGTTTGGACTTGCCAAAAAATTCGGCTTTGATTTTACCTGACCAACAGCATTAAAGCTAAGTTTAAAATTTTGGTGTAAGGCTGCCTGCTTGGTGGTAATGACAATTACGCCATTACCAGCTTTTGCACCCCATATAGAAGCTGCCGCTGCGTCTTTAAGTACAGTAACACTCTCTATTTGATCTGGGTTAATCAAATTGATATCGCCATAAAATGGAAAATTATCCAATACAATTAACGGATCTTGTTCTCCATTAATGGTACTGGGGCCCCTTACCCTAATCTTGGCCTCACCATTTGGTTCTTGTTGGCTCCTTCTATCAAAATTTAAACTAGGAACAATTCCTTCTAAACGTTGTACAATACCACTTGACGCATTTCTTTGCAGTTCGCTACTTTTAATCTGAAGAAAAGATCCCGTTGTTTTTTCGACACTTTGATTGTAATAACCTGTAGAAATCACTACCTCGTTCAATTGCTTTACCAGTGGATTAAGCCTAAAAATGGTATCTGAAGTTAAAGGAATAATTAACTTAACCACTAACATTTGGTAGCCTTGGTAACTGATGCGCATCTGGTATACACCACTTGATAATTTTGGCATAAGGAATTGTCCATTTGTGTTGGTTAGGCCACTTATGCCACCTATTTCTAGGCTTGCCCCATCTATGGGTTTATTGGTACTATCCATAATCTTAACATGCCTGGTTAGTATTTGCGCATTCAGGGTTAAGCTAGCTAATAGTAGCATAAAAAGTAAAAGAGCTCTATTCATTATCAAACCCCTTCTTTTCAGTAAAAACCAACATTGAAACCTTTCTATCTGTTTGGTGTAATGCCAAGCCGGCCTGCTCTAAGGATTTTGCCAAAGCATTTACATTACTTACATCTTTTAAGGTAAGATCTATTTCATTATCAAATAAATCATCACTAATTAAGGGATAAGCTAAGCCTTTAAACTTAAGCTGTAAATAGGCAACCATATCTTTTTGTGGAATGCGCTCAAAGACAAGTTTACCCTCCTTGTTTTGCCTTATTGAAGATTTAGGCGCATTAGATGCCAATTTGCCCCATTTATTGGGGGCCACAATTACATAACACAACTGATCTCTTTCTACCAAGGCCACCTTTATGCGCATAGCCTCAAAATAAATTGCCAAAGAACTAATAATTGTTTCTAGTAATTTAGATTTGGTGAGTTCTTTATTTATGCTAAAGCTGTAATTATAAGCATTGCCCGCCAACCAACTATAAATATCTTGTCTATCTATTGTTGTTGGCGCTATTTTGTTTTTTAAACTATCGGGCAATAAATTTAAGCTACGGTTATTATAAATTAAGGCTGGGTCTTTTAACTGCGCATAAAGATGTTGGTAAATGCCCATAATACCCAAGTTTGCAAAAGTTATTTGGGTTAATGGCCCTATTTTAAAGTACACTTTATTATTTGGCAGCGTTTTGTTGTATTTGGCTAAAATGCTCTGAAACTGCAGGGTCTGTCCTAGAACTCCATTATTATTTAAAAAGAGGGGTTCTTGTATTGCAAAATCAATAGGATCTATTTTCTGATAAGCATTAATGGGTTGGCCCTTAAGTATAGCCCTAATATTAGCCAAAGTTGCAGTATGTGCGGTGGTAATCTGCATTACTTTTCCATTTAATATCCATATTTGATGCGGAATACTAACATGAGGAAACAGCTGTTTCAGATACTGAACTTGCAGCAACGAGTTCAGTTTCCAAGCCTTTTGTTTTACAAAAGGTTGCCAAGTTGATGGTAATTGTTCATTTAAAGCCAATACAAGTAAACTATCTCCTAGCTGTTGCTGTATAGGCTGTAAGGCTTCTAAGCTAGTAATACATGGAGCGCACCAAGTGGCCCAAAAATCAAGAATCACCAATTGGTTGGCCTTTTTAGCAAAAGTGAAATTAACTGAGTCTCCAAACTCGCTAATTCTAGTAAATGTTTTTGTGAAGAAGCTTTCGGGTAGGCTATCGCCTACTTTTAATGGCTTTATTTCTAGTGCGGGCGTTTGTGCCATTGCCCAAAAATTTAGGCATAGCAAGGCCATTACGCCCAAAAGCGTTATTTTTTTAAACATAATTTTTAAGTGGTTTTAAGTTTTAGTGGTTTAATAAAATAGAAACTGCCACCCTTAAATTATTAACCTAAATTTTATGAGAAAAGTGGCAGTTTGGCTTGGTGGCTAAACCGGGTTTTTGGGCTTTAAGGCATAAAGCCGATTAAAAGGATAAAATGATGAGGGTTTGTGTGTGTGAGCAAAAAACCATAAACCACCACCGCTTTTACAGCTAGGTATAGTTAAGTGGTTAGTATAGGGTTTTCTGTTCATTTGGTTAGAGGGTTTTAGAAATAAGAGATGCTGAGGTTAAAATCTTTACAAATAACCAGCCCTTACGGTAAACCGTATTGCTTATTAGAAAAAAGATACCTACCTTGGTAATTACGACAAACCTCAGTAGTGCACTTTTTGCATAAAAAGCATAAGGGCTGGCACCAAGCTAAATATGAACCTCTTAGATCCAATGTGCGCTCTCTCCACATTGCCTCTTTAGGCTTTTTCATTTTTGCCTGGTTTTTTGCCCGCTGCTACGATGGCGAACGGAATACGTTCTTTAACAAGAGTAATTGGTAATACCTGTACCTTACCTCCTTGAGGTATTGGTATAGCACGGAGCTTAATTTTTTCGTTGGCATAACGGTAATATTTGGTTATGTAACGATGTGTACCCCTAAAGCAAAAGAAAGGAAACCGAATTGGGATAAAACCAATAGGGCGAACTTCAATGCTTTTGAAATTGGTACCGTCAAGAACCGCTTAGGCGTTGGCCTAAGTTCCACAAAAGACTAACATGAAGTTCGCCCTATTGAATAAGTATGCGAAGATACAAATTTCAATAGAAAGCGAACTCACAGTCGGCTCATGTGGAAATTGACGGTTTCATTTCATGAGTGACATCGTAAAAAGCAAGGCCGAAACCCTACTCTATTTGTCGCATTATAGTAATACAATTATACAAAAGTTTTTCATTAAACGTCAAACTTTTACAAAATATTTTTAGTAAAAAATGCAAAAAATAAATCGCTTAACCGAAGTACTGAAGGAGAAAGACGTTTACAACAGAGAAATTGCAAAGCTTTTGAACAAATCTGAGCAAACGGTTTCTAGATGGGCAA
>DDEP01000032.1 GCA_002336465.1 Pedobacter sp. UBA1951 | reverse complement strand
GCTATGTTTTTTCCATTAGAAATAAGATTAGGAAAAGTTACAACATCAATATAATCAGAAGTATCAACAGGAATACTGATACTTGGCATCTGAGTTATACTACCAGGGGTAGTAAGACTAATATTAACATTTTGCCAAGCTAAATACCTAGTATTATTTGCTACTACCTCTACCCAATATTTCTTATTGGTTACAGCTTGGGCAGTAGAATGAGCTTTGATACATACATAGATTTTATTATTAGTTTGAACAACTGAACTTAAAGTATATCCTTGTGATACATAATCATTAGGTTTAAGTTTGTATCTTCTGTATTTAAATGCTCTCCAATCATAAGGAGTAGATATATTTAATTTTGTATCTAATCTATATGTAATAACTCCTTTAGTTGCACCTGATAATATACTATTATCAGTAGTATAAGTTAATATATCATCAGGATAAATTGTTGATGAAGCATCTGGACTAAGTTGATTAATACTTATAGCTTTAACAATGATTGGTTCTATTTGTCCAGTATTTATAGTTACTGTTGAAGTATTAGGTATATTATGTACAGTTTGAAAGTCACTTAGCAGATACAATTTACCAGCCACTAAACTATTACTATTAATTAATCCTATAAGTTCAGCGTATGTAATTGATCTTATATCTTCTTCATCAGCAACCAAATTTTTTAAATTCTTAAAAGCCGTAACCCCATCACTGATTTTTAACTGGGTAACTGTTTCCTTACCGGCAATGAGCTCTGTTGCAACCAGCATAACATGAAGCGGTTGTGTACCTGTTCCAAAAACCTCGTCAGGATTGTAGTTCGCTAGAGGTCTGATTATAAATGGTCTTTTAGATCCATTCTCTTCTGGCAAACCACTGATTAATGGATTGGTTACATAATTAGAATCATTAATCAGTTGCGATGTGTTTTTGGGAATTTCCTGTTCAAAATAATTATTTAACCGCTTAATCAGTTCACGCAACTTAATACCTTGTGTTTTGTTAACACCCTCAATATAAGCGCCCTGAGATTTGATAATCTCATCAATATAACTATCTGTAATAGGTGGAATTTGTGCCATGGTTATTTTTATTAAATGGTTAATTCATTTTCTATAATATTCATTCTTCCCGACAGGTTTTCTACCTGTACCCTAAAGCGGTGATAAACCCTGTCACCATCTTCGTCTGTAAAATTTAAAGGGGCTGGTATATTATAATCCATCTGCTCGTTGGTTAAAGGTGGCAAAACCGAATAAATATGCTCCCAATTTCCTTTGCTATTCTGTTTATACAGGTAATAGCTTCCTGTATCTGTAGTTGCATTCCATGAAATCTTATTTTGCTGTTCGTCATACACCAACAAAGGTGCATCTGGGCTTCTTGAATCAATGAGCTGTACTTCGAATAATTCTGAAGGATAAGATAGTATCTCTTCATTTTCTCCTTCCTCATTATTTATAATCCTTATTCCTGCCACACGGTAGTACATGACTTTACCTAAAGGAATATTTTCTATATCTGAAAAGTCATCTGTAATTTCATAGCTTTCTTCCTGCAACTGGTCTATATCAACATCAAAACTATATTCCATCTGCGTTACAGACAACGTGTGACTTAACTCTGAGGTTCTATATATTCTTAATTTGCTTATATGCTCAACTTCTGGTATTACAGCTATTTTTATTTGTACTGTTATATCATTATCAGACAATACAGTAGCCGGTACGAAAGTATATGACTGAATTAAAGGCGGAAGAGCAGGCGTTGTCTGAAGAACTTCTACAGGTCCCAAAAAAGCGCTTAAAGGACCATAATTTAATAAATTATTAACCTCAACACCTGTGTAAAAATAAAGGCCTCTATAAGAAGAATCGAGCAAATAATCTGTAAACCTGATATACGTAGCGTTAACATCTGTATCTTTTGTATAAAACCTTACCATTGGAAAAGGTTTAAATCTTGGATCGTTAGGATCCAATAGATTACCATCTACATCTTTTATAACAGGAATATGATTTGAGGTTTGTAACCCATTCTCAAGATACCTAAATATAGGTGGTTGCTCAGTTAAAGGTAGTAATGTGCTAAAAACAGCCATTTGTAGCTTAGTTATCTTTTGTTCTGTGGTGTCTCCTGGTTTGATCAGGCCCTGCTTATCAGGAGAAGGAAAACCATAAGCTTCTGGTTCTGCATCATATACTTTAAACTGCAATGCAGCTTGATTCTCAAAATCAAGATTAACCATATCTAAGTAACGTTTGTTGTAATGAGGATCGCTACTTAAAGATGCCAAATCCGCTAAAATAGTATCAATAGTTTGTGGTTCATATAGAGCCGATAAGACCTGTTGATGGGAAGTACGATAAAACATAAAACCAAAAGGTTTGCGAGCCGCTCCCTGCTCAGGAGGAATACGCATATCAAAAGTAAATGCAGCTTTTTTAGTTGCATCTGGTCTTACTTTTAGCCCCACCGCTACCGGTGTATCGGGCTGCTTTGGTTCATATATGTTTCTGGCCAGTAATACGGCAGGCGTTGAAACCGAAGAAGTGTAATTTAATGCCGTATAAACTGCTTGTATGGCCAATAAAGTACGTTTATCATTATCATCTCCTTCTGGCAAGATATGCTGAGCATTAAATTTATAAGCGGGCTCAGGTTCTGCAAACAAATAAGCTCTATAACCCGGGTGGTAATTTACCTGTACATAATCTGTAGCTGTTGTTGAGGATTTTATTGGGTTTGTAGCATACCCGGCATCATATACATATAGTTCTAACGGATTGTTTTCCTTTAATATAAGTACCTGCAAAAGTTTCTTCTCTGTACTTTCATTTATATCAATACGCACTAATCCACCATACCATTCAACATGTGGAGGATGTAAGGCTCCAGGTTCATTCTGATCTGGATGTTGCGGATCGTATGGAATGTTAATCTGCGGATGATCTGGTAATATAGCTTGATCAAAATTTATTTTATAATAACCCTCAAATGATTGATCATCATTAATAACCTTAGTAATAATAGCATTTGCATGAATTCCACCTACCCAAAATCTGCTATCTCCACCTTCGGCACTTTCAACTTCTATAACTGGGTTTTGCTCATCTGCGTGACTTACTAATTGTATTTTTTCATTGAGTTTAAACCAGTTATTTTCATTTCCCAAATTTTCTACCAATGAAAATCTGCTGCCTATAATTGGTGCAGTATATTCTTTATAGGCTCCATAGGTTCTTTTTTCTTGATCTTCTTCTGTTCTGATAACTTTATAAAGCTTCTCAATGGTAATTACGGGTAAATCATTAGCATCATTATATACATTTAGTACCTTAAATTGCCCTTCGTTAGTAGATAAAATACTTCCTATAAATCTATTCAGATCAGTATTATTAATTGTTGGTTTTCTTAGTTCTTCTGTAATAAGCTGGTAACCTGAAGTATGTAAAAGAAGCTGATCTTCATTTCCTGAAACCGACCTGATATCTGAGATTATCCCTACTACTTCCTTTTGCAACTCGGGTTTAAAATATATATTGGTTTCATTTGCCCGTACCACATCCTGCAAAGTTTGAGGTGTAATATTTGGTATTGAACTTACATCAACTATATCCAACCAGTTAAAAGTTATTCTTGTAAGCCCTATATCCTGCCCCGAAAAACGCAATGCTCTTTTTTTATACCATTCTTGCTCAATGCCAGTGGTAAAAATAAGTTCATCTTCTTTTTGTATATACTGAACAGTTAAATCTGTAGGAGGTATAAGCTGGTTACTTGGTGTGAAGATTGTTTCATCTGTATGTTTTTCATCACTCAATACAGATGATCTTGAAAACCAGTTTACACCATAAATTGCATAATAATGTATACCCCGATTTCGTTCAAAATGAACAAACAGGCTATAAGGATCATCAGGAAGAACCGTTACTTCTGGAATGCCTGTTGTAGGGAAATCATTGTCATAAGCGTAATAAACTTTGCCAAAAGCAGGATCTTCTGTAGAAGTTATTTCTGGCTTAACATAATTTGTGTTATTTGATGATCTATATTCTATTCCATAAAATACAGGTTTTGGGGCCAAACAGAAGTTCTCATTATCTAACTGCAGCAAATCAGTAAAGAAATCATACTCTTCCAACTCGCTGTTGTAAAAAGCCCTACCTATATTAACTACTCTTATCTGATCTAATTTGCCATAACCATTTTCATCGAAAGGAGAAACAAAATCACTGGTTTGTGAGTACAGATTGTAATTTACAGGTCTCATTACCGGTTTATCTGGCAGTCTCTTGTCTTGTTTTGAAACCGGCAAACTCATATAATTAAACTGTGTTACAACAGCAGATTGTAACGTTTTCTTATTTTGGTATGAAATCTTATATATGTATTTCTGACCCGAGGCTACGGTACTTGGTGTATCAATATGCCCAAGCCCCAGCATTCTAGCTATATGGTAGTCTAAAGCTTGTAAATTCAAAATATCAAGCAGACTCACATCTTGTCCCTGTGCAGGATCTGTATCATCTTCAAAAATACGATAATGAGCACGAGGGTCTGTTTCACTTTTTGTCAAATACAGTTGAACCAACTCTTTAACATTTTGATCTATTTGTTCAGTATATGTTCCAGACCACTTATCCTTATAATTATCAACCTTTACCCTGGTACCATCATTGTATTGCGGCCATAGATTATCAATAGGGTATGAAGAATTTTCAAGGCGTTCAAAAACGGTTGTATCTGTCAAATCCAATGCAAAACCATTGCCTATTTCCTGCCAGTCGCTTAATGATTTACTATTATAAAAATCATGATAAGTTTCAAAGTTTAGTTTGTTTATCTTGACATCAACAGATTTTTTTATCCTTAAGAAAGAAATATTATCTCCTGTAATTAAAGCATGTGCCGTTCCCTGATTTACATTTTGAGTGAGCCTAATCAAATCTGCATCTTTATTTAACTCATTATGAGCCTCAACCTTAAAAATAGATGTTCCAGTCGCATTTTTACCTAATTCAAACTCAAATTTGAAACAGTTTTTACCTATAACCTCTGCCTCTATAATAGCATCATAGCTATTAATGAAATTAAAGCTGTCTGTGTTAGGGCTTATTGTTGTTGCCAACTGATAATATTTTTGTTGATCGGTAAAACGTAACCTTACCTGGTTGCTGAAAACTTTATTGTTGACCGTTTGGTTTATCGTATAAGTCCAGTATAACTTCGCTGAATTAACTACAGGTCTTACAGTTTCAAAATCCAATACAACATTTATTTGATCCTGATACAAGGTTCTGTAAACTCTAATAAAATCATTGCTTTTATTAAAACCGTTCGAATTTGTATTCTGTGTAAAATAATCACCTTTTGGCAAATGGTTTTTAGCCAGTTCTCCTGTTAAGCTCCATCTTAAATGGAAACCTTCTGCAATATTGTCAAACCCATCAGATCCTGCAACCTGTAAAAATACTTCTTTTGAATTGTTATAATATTTTGAAGCTGGGTCTGTACATGGATTTATGCCCTGGCTTTCAAGTAAATCTTGTAATTCTGCAAAAGCATCTAGAAATGGTTGTAATGATGCATCAATCAGTGCTTTCTCATACTCACCTAATTCATCGCTACGCATACAGAATTCTCTGAAAATATTTAGTATGGTTTGGAATACGGCTACATAATCACTGTATTCATTATCCATAAACCCTACCCAGAAATCAAGTTCAAAAAAGTTCTGTGCAAAAAAATCTCCCGAGATATTTGAGTCTGAAAACCCTACCCAGAAATCAAGTTCATCAAAGTCAAGTTCATCAAAGTCTCCATCTATTCTTACTTCCGGAAATCCTTCTTCACCATTCAATATTCCGAGTACTGTAATTACCCTCAGGTAAAGCTTACGCAAAAAATCATTGTCTAAAGAATTAATACGCTGTAAAACTTCAGGATAATTATTAAAATCCCCGTTTCTTTCTGCTAACTGAATAGCCACCAGGCAGTTCTTAATGGAACTATAATCTGAACAAAAGGCGTTATTATTAGGCATATACTTTATCTGGCTTAATTCTTATTTATTTAAAATAAACTGCGGAGTAGTGTACTCTTCATATTCAGTTTCATAATTTTCACCGTTAAACATTTTATATCTAAATGTTAACCGAGCTTCTCCAACAGGTAATTCCATATCTGTATTTGTAATAAACACCGCAGAAGTATCTCTGGAATGTATGTACAAAAACTCGGTTGCTTCAATTACCGTTTCATCATCCTCTGTTACTTTCATTTGTACGGTGTTCTTTAACGGTTCTTCAGGTAATTTCGGATCATTAAATGGTTCAGGATTTCTAACCAACAAACCTAAGATGCATTTATTCTGCGTATCAGGTTCTATGTTAATGATGATATTAAATACTGAGCTTTCAATCTTATCAGTATGTTTTATTTTTAATCCTCCGTATATTATCCTATCATACTTAACAGCATAGCGCATTACCGCTTCAGGTGCATTTATCGGGTCGCTATTTAATAAAACCTTTATCTCATTTGAAATCTCATTGGCAGTAAATGCAGTATAAAGTGGGTAAATGGCATAACTTTCTTCTCCGGGAGTGTCATTTATAATAAAACTGCCTGCTTGCTCTTCAAAATTCGAAAACCTCGATGTTATAAAGCTAAATCTGTGTACTTCTGCAACGCTTTCTTCTAAACCCTGTGGTTGGTATTTTGAATTAAAAACAGCCGTATAGAGTTTATTAGGATATAAATCAGGGAGCTGATAAGAACCTTGTTTGGTACGTTTATTAATTGTTAAAGGACTTGCATTACAGCTATCGCCAGATGCGGCTAAATTCATCAGGAATATGATTTGCTGATCTGCCGGTAAAGAACGGAAATTGTCTTTATTGATCTCTTTATCTGGAAGTTGCTCCCAGACTAAAGCCGGGCTCAATACTGTTCCAAAATTATCTATAACCTGCATTTCAAGACTGCTTTTTACTTCTGGCAGCCCTTGGTAACTGTCAAAGTTCTCATACATTGCATAGATATAAGGTTGGTTAAATAGCAATCTTATTTTGGGTAGATGGTAAAATACAGGCTTACTTAAATCGTGCCTGCTTTGTGCATCAGGATAAGAACGTTCATAGTCTATGTAATTCTTTAAGTTGGTTAGCTTAAACTCATCTCCTCTATCTTCTGCTGCCAGTTTATCATATACCGAGCTTTGTTGGTGAAAATGACCAATTGGACCTGCTGTTTTAAAACCATAAACTTGTGTATAAGTTACAGAACCATCTACGTTTCCACTTACCACATCTCGGGTTTTAACCGCAATAGCATAAGTAGTATTTGGTCGCCACACAGGTTGTATGGTTTTACTTAATCCATCTCCCATCAATTGTATCTCGCTAATCAATCTCTGTTCTGTAACATCATTTTCCGCCTGTCTTCTTTGCAGTTCTTCTGTTAAGTAAGATAATTGCTTTAACCGTGTAGATCTAATTTGCACTTCTTCCTGTTTCAGTTCATTTGGTATGGCTATACTCAACTTTTGCTCTTTATCTATAAATATTTCAAGCAAATCATTTTGTCTGTTTACAGAAACCAGTATATTTTTATACTGTTTAACTTCTACATATTGCGTATCGCAACGTACTGTTAAAGGTGTAGATACTTTATATCCTGAATGACTTTGTCCGTTATAACAGGTAAAATAAAAAGCACATACAGGTAAAGTATTCTCAGTATAAACCGTAAGGTCATATACCGGGTCTTCTTGCAACAAGTGTAAAGTATATCCTTTAAGACTACCTGTTAATTCATCTTTTTCTAATTTACTGAATAACGTTGCTATACCTTTATTAAAGGGGTTAAATACCACTGTAGTTTCTAAGGCAAAGTTTCCTTCTTCTACTTTTAATACAGGTTTGTAGGGCACTATTAATGCATCTTCTTTTGAAGTGTAGTGATAAATCTCACTCATTTGTTCTATACCTTCCTCCACTCTAAAGTAACCTGGAGTTAAGTCGGGGCTGCCCAGTGGAATAGCCATTAAATTACCTGTTGTAGCCATATTGCTGCTAAATAACCAACTGGCTACAATTCCCTGGCTGTCATTATAACCTTTAGCAATCACCTCCTGTAGATCAAAAGCTTTATTAAATAAATTAAAGTAAACCAATGCCTTATCTTTCTCATCAACATGTTCAGATACTGCGTAAGGAAGAGGTAGCTGAGAATATCTGCCTAAATTTAAGTCTCCTTCAAAATTAAGTTGTACAGCTTTTTCAAATGTAATTTCAACCTTGGTTATCGGATTATTTAAATCTGAATAGACAACCGTAGCCTGATCATGATTTCTTTCTACGTAAACCGGTTGCATATGCACATCAGTTGTCTCAATTTTGATAAATCTACTGTTAAAATCAGGTCTGCTGGTTCTTACCTGTTTTATAAAATCTACCTTTATATTATTTTCATTTTTACCAAATTCAATTTTAAAAGTACTTACCGGAACAGGTATACTTATGGTAATTTTTCCTTCATAGGTTTCAATCAACAGATCTTTGGCTTCGTAATCTGCATCATAGCTTACTTTGGCTTTTACGCCATATAAACTAAATGAGCTGCCGCCCTGATCAAAAACGGTTCCATCGGGATAAACGGTATCTTCATCAACTGTTTTCCATGATATAAAATGTTGTTTTATCAGGTTTTCGAAACAGAAAAGATCTTTACGCCTGAAATTAAGACCGTCTAAATCGCCTAGAGTTTGTACAGATTGGTTATTGAAACTAAACATATTCTGCGAAAGCAAGCGTATCTTATTGTAACGGTTAGGTTGCGCAAACTGCCAATAACCTATTTTAAGATTGCTAAGATCAATAATTGGGAGACCGGTATGTGGATCTATGTTCTCTTTCACGATGGCAGTTACGGCCTCATAAATATTGTAAGGTTTCCAGTGTAGGGTGCTTTCATCCCAGCAATAAATATCTATGCTCCGCAAATGGTATTCATGGCTTATTTGTGGAGATAATCCTCTTTGCGGAGGCATGAGTTCACTATAGCCCTCAGGCAACTGGTTTGCACCACCACCCAAGCGGTTAAAAGAGGGTTTTACTGCTTTAAGCAATTCTATATCAATAAAACTGTCTAATGGTAAGGTTATTTGCTTAATCTTTTTAGGGTCGCTAAAACTATATTTCCATGAAGCATCTTGTGGTGTTGGTATATCCACATAATCTTCCGTAAATGGTAGGGTAAAGTAGTTCAGGTTAAATATATCGCCAGAAAGTACATTGGTTGCTGCTACAGGCAAATATCCATTGTCATCAGGTAAATTGATAACTCGTTGTGGATCACGTAAAGGTGCATCATTAGAGTTAAAACGCCATGTAAGCTCAAGGTTAATATTAAATTTAACAAAAATCACTTTGAAACTGATACGGATACTTCCCTGTATTACAAATGGATGTGGTGCATCAACTGCCAAACCAAGCTGTACAGACAAACTAATTTTAGCTTTCCATACTTTTAGGTATACATAACCACCTACCTGTATAAAAGCACCTATCTGTATCGGTTTAAAGCTCAGTGAGCCACCCATATCAAGCCACGCACCTAAACCAAGTGCTACAGGTCCAAAACTCCTGTTAAAATCAAAACGTGCTCCGGCGCCAACTTTAAAACCTTTTGATGAAATCATTAAGTAGGCGTAGCCTTGGAAGAGCGTTAATATGCGTGCCCTGATTCTTTCACTTTCGGGCTGATCTTTACCCAGGTTTAAGTACCATCCTGAGGCATTATTAAAGAAGAAAGCCAATTCCATTTTACCAGAAAGTGATAAAATAGCTCCATTTAAGCCTCCATCTTCAGGTAATTTGTAATCTACTCCTAAACCAGCCGCAAAGCCGTTACTATCTATAGAAATAAACGCACTAAACGGTGGATCTGCCGGATCAGTTAGTCCAATTCTAGAACGTAGTATGGCGGCTTGCCCTTGTAATAAAAACACATCAGGTAGCCCCAAGAGTAAAAACAGTTTACTTGAAAAAATCTTACCCGAATCAAAAGCAGTAGCAATAGAAGCTCCTGCACCTACCGAGAAGCCCGATTTACTTGCAAACTTATCAATCTCTATACCCTCGCGTTTTGTAACGGTACTTTTAGCCTTATAATATTGCCACCATGTAGCATTTTCTTCAAGTTGTGGTGTAGTAGCCTGTTTAGAAGGTAAATAATGTTGGCCTATAAGCCCTCTAAAACCGTATATGCCCAAACCTGTTGCCCCTAATAAAATTGGCGTAGGCAGCTCCATACCTATATCTACAATAAATGCAGGTATAGCCGGATCTAAACGCATACCTCCGCTTCCGGCTAGGCGCATACGTGGCAAGCTAAAACTAATTGCACCTGAATATTCTGTATTGGCCTGCGAACCTTCTATTGCCGGATTTGCAGCACTCAAGTAACCATTCAGTATAAAAGCTGCTTTTTCTTTCGATACATTGCCTGGTATAGTAAGATCTATATTTAAGCGATCTACACTTAAGAAAGAGTGGAAAACACCATCATCAATGGTAAAGTAGTATTTAATACCATTGCCCGAAGTATTGATACCTGCACGGCCAGTATTAACCATACCATCAAAACTGAAATACCCGTAACTGCGATCTACGCCGTTGTGTTTGCCTTTATACGCTGCAACGCTAATATTACTTACTTCAAGTTTTACAGGTC
>DDEP01000162.1 GCA_002336465.1 Pedobacter sp. UBA1951 | reverse complement strand
TCAAAACAAAGGGATTATACATAAAGTAACAAAAATGTACATGAACCGTGTTGAAGATCAAGAAGACCTATTTCAAGAAATTGTAGGGCAATTGTGGAAAGCTTATCCAACATTTAAAGGCAATAGCAAATTCTCAACTTGGATGTACAGAGTTGCTTTAAATACAGCCATAGTTTTCTTCAAAAAAGAACATAAAAAGCCTGATAAGATAGGTTTAGATTATGAGTTTGATATTGCAGATGTTAATGATAGTCATGAAAAAGAAGAAAAACTGGCGTATCTCTATAAAGCCGTACAAGAACTCAACCAAATAGAAAAAGCCTTGATCTTCTTATACCTAGAAGATTTGTCGCACAGAGAAATAGCAGAAAATTTAGGAATAAGCGAGATAAATGCACGAGTAAAATTAAATAGAACCAAAGAAAAATTACAGCAAATCATAAAAAATAACGGTTATGAATTTTGATGAACTAAAAAAACAATGGAACAATGAAGACGACGGGTCTTCAGCTCAAATATCAGAGAATATGCTCAAAATCAAAGAAGCGCATACTCCAGTAGATAAAATCAGAAAACAGATGAAACATGAGTTTTATGTACAGCTGTTAAGCCTAGTGGTAATGGCTTTTTTACCTAAAATGTTTAACTTTTCTACTGAGCTTAAAATGGTATTCTATATCTTTTATGCAATTACCTGTGGGTTTACGGCTTACTATTTTTTCAAGTTTTATACTTTCTATAAGCATTCTTATGATCTAAGCTTAGACAGTAGAAAAAACTTGCTATGGTTCTATTACGAAATGAGGATGAATATAGAACTGTACAAGGCGCTAACCTATATTATCGGTTTTATAGCCCTAGCTTTTGCTTGTATCTATTTACTGGTAAGCAAGAACATGGCTTTGGCAAAACTTATTTCAGAACTTTCAATGCTCTATTTGGTACTGAATTGTTTTATCTCTATTCTTTTATTGGGTTTCATTGCAGACCTTTGGTCAAGGTTTTATTATGGAAAATACCTTAACCAGATCAAAAAGATACTTGATAGCCTAGATATGGAGTAGAATCTAGGCTTTACAACATATTATTTTCCCTTAAAACATCTGTGATCAAAGGATAGGTGTTTTTCATTTTATCTTGGAGTTTGGTCTGCGGTACCCAACTGGCCTCGGTTATACCTTCTTCAATCTGTGGGATAAGAACAGGACTATTTTTCACGGTCATTCTATACCAATTGGTATGTTTTAGAACAAGCTTTCCACCCATTTCATATACATGAAAAGTTTTGCAGATTTTAGCTTTAAGTTCATCTACCTTAACTCCGCATTCCTCTTCAACTTCTCTTACGGCTGCTTTCTTCATCTTCTCTCCTTTCTCAACTTTTCCTTTGGGCAAATCCCATTTGTTATTTCTGTAAATAAACAGATATTCGCCTTTGGCATTGTTTACCAAACCACCTGCTGCCTTAATTAAAGTCAGTTTTTTTCTGATGCTTTTAAATGCTTTTTTGGGTTCATTGGCAAGCAAAAAATAATGCTGAGCCCCTTTTCCTTTCAAGCTTTCGTAAAATTTAAAAAAATCAAATAATTCATTCTCAAATTGTTGATTTTTTTCTACTCCTTCTGGGGCTTGGTTACTTATTAACAAAGTATTGTCATTAATATAAATTCTGTATTTTTGCGACATGTATAATAAAAGTGATATTGAATTAAAAGTAGCTGAATTTTTATTACAAATAAAAGCAATTAAATTGCAACCTGCTAATCCTTTTACATGGGCTTCGGGTTGGAAATCCCCAATTTATTGCGATAACCGTATTACCTTATCTCATCCAGCCGTAAGAACATACATACGTCAGAAACTTGCGCAACTTATTCAGGAAGAATATGGTGCAGTTGATGTAATTGCTGGTGTAGCAACCGCAGGCATACCGCAAGGTGTGTTAGTAGCTCAAGAATTAGGCCTACCTTTTATTTACGTTCGCTCAAAAGCAAAAGAACATGGCACTGGCAGTTTAATTGAAGGAGAAATTATTGAAGGACAACGCGTTGTTGTTGTAGAAGATTTAATTTCGACCGGAAAAAGCAGCTTACAAGCTGTAAATGCCTTAAGAGATGCTGGCTTATCTGTTGCCGGACTAGTGGCCATTTTTACATATGGATTTAAACAAGCCGATGAAAATTTTGCAGCAGCAAAATGTCGTTTTTCTACCCTTTCTAACTACCCAGCATTAATCAATTATGCCGTAGAAGAAGGGCTTATTGCAAAAAATGATTTAGAATTGCTTGGCACATGGCGTGAAAATCCTTCTGAATGGGGAAAATAATCTACCGATTAATTTTATTGCATCATGACAAATATAGAAAGCACTACCATTATAAACTTACCCATTGAAAAGGTTTATACTTTTTTGGATGATTTAAATAATCATCAGCAATTAATGCCAGAAAATATCTACAACTGGTCATCAACAAAAGATGAGGCTCGTTTTACCATACAAAATATGGCTAAGCTAGCTATTAAGATTACCGAGCGTGTTGAAAATCAGAAATTAATTGCTACCCCTACAGAAAAACCACCTTTTGATGTTTCTCTGCAATGGGCTGTAGCTGATTTAGGCAATGGTACTACCAAAGCTACTTTAACCATATCTGCAGATTTGAACATGATGATGAAAATGTTGGCTTCGGGTCCTTTACAAAAGCTTACCGATTACCAAACCCAACGTTTAAAAGAGGTTTTAGGCTAATTTTCCTTATAAGAAATTCAAGGCATCTATAAAAAAGATGCCTTTTTTATGTGGTCTTGGTTTTATCGATTCTCATACGTTTCATCAACCAGACAAAACCAAGTGCAGTAAGCAACATTACTATTCCCGTACCCATCCATAAAGCATCAAAGCCCAGTTTAGCGGCAACCTTAGTACCTAAAAAAGGTGCAAAAATCAATCCTGCCGAAAGTGATAGAGAATTTAACCCCATATAAGCACCTCTGTAGGTTTTATTTGAACGCTGTAAAGTTACTGTTGCCATAAAAGGCATGGCCAATATCTCAGATATACAAAGCATGAACATAGACAGGTACAACAGCCATAAGCCTTTTGTTAACAGTAAGGATAAGAATGCCATAGCACAGAAGATTACACCATATACAATCGCTTTTATGGCCGCCATCTTACGTTCGGCCCAATGTACGATCAGCATTTCTAAACTAAAAACCACCACGCCGCTATAAGCCAATATGATACCTATTTGAGTTTCGGTTAAAGCATATACTGTTCTGTAATACAGTGGAACCGTATTTAACAACTGAAAAAAACAGATAGCATAAATAATGCTCAGGAAAGAAAATACCAAAAATGGAACATCTCTATAGGGTGATCGGTCATGCAGAGTATTCGTTTCTTCTTTAACTTCTTTATGCGCTGTGCCTTTCTTATTTTTAAAATAAAGGAAGAAAACAGCAGCCGATAATAAAGCAGCAACAGCATTACCATAAAATAACCAGTTATAAGATATAGCAGCCAAGAAACCACCTAAAGCTGGACCTATAGAAAACCCCAGATTTAACGCCATCCTGTTTAAAGTAAAGCTACGTATTACATTTTCTGGTTTTGAATAATACGCTATCGAAACTGAATTGGCGGGTCTTAGTGCGTCGGATATCATGCTCATGATAAATATGCCCATTGCAAGAGAAACTTCTGTTTTTAACTGCGGCAGTATCAAGAACATAGGTACCGTAAGCAAAAGACTAAAAAATTGCACCTTAAAGTGCCCTAATTTATCGGTTAACCAACCCCCTATAGACGATCCCAGAACAGAGCCAATACCAAAACAACTCAATACAATGCCTGTGGTCTCTAGGTCAAAATGCAACTGGTTAACCATATAAACTCCTAAAAAAGGAACTACCATAGCTCCGCTCCTGTTTACAAGCATTACCAAAGCCAACATCCATGCAGAGGCCGAAAGTCCTTTATAAGCTTCTAAATAAAGTTTAATGAATGATTTCATGGCTTGAGGTATTCTTCTGCAAATATAGATTTATCAAATCTCTTGTAAATGCTCATTTATCTATTTATATTTCTATAAGCCAGATATTCTTTAAAAGTTTAAAAAAATCAGACAATTTTTCAGTATAAAACACTAAAAATCAGACATTTATTCATAAAAATCTAAAACAACAAGACAAAATTTCCGATTCATAAAATCAATTACGCGTGGCATTTGTTTTGATTAAAAAGTTAATATGAACTTCAACAACTTTACAATCAAAGCCCAGGAGGCTGTTCAGAAAGCCTCAGAAATTGCACAGGGCAATCAACAACAGGCCATTGAGCCGGCACACCTTTTAAAAGGCTTGCTTACTGTTGATGAGAATGTGATTTCTTATGTTTTAAAGAAACTAAATGTTAATCTCAATACCTTAAACCAGAAACTTGACGAAGAGATTGCCAGATTTCCAAAGGTAAGTGGCAGTAACATCTATCTTTCATCAGGAGCAAATAGTGCCTTGCAAAAAGCACAGTCTTTTTTAAAAGAATTTAAAGACGAATTTGTTTCTGTTGAACATATACTCTTAGGTATTTTAGCTATAAATGATCAAACCTCAAAACTTTTAAAAGAGCAAGGTGTAAATGAAAAAGATCTTAAGAAGGCTATTACAGAGTTACGTGGCGACAGGCATGTAACCGACCAAAATGCAGAAGCTACCTATCAGGCACTAAGTAAATACGCCCGTAATTTAAATGAATATGCAGAAAGCGGAAAATTAGATCCGGTTATAGGTCGCGATGAGGAAATTAGACGTGTGATACAGATTTTATCACGTCGTACCAAAAACAATCCTATCCTAATTGGCGAACCCGGCGTGGGTAAAACCGCCATAGCTGAAGGAATTGCTTTTAGGATTATAAAAGGCGATGTACCCGAAAACCTGAAATCTAAGGTAGTTTATTCATTAGATATGGGTGCGCTTATTGCGGGTGCCAAATACAAAGGCGAATTTGAAGAACGTTTAAAAGCAGTGGTAAAAGAAGTTACCCAAAGTGATGGTGAAATCATTTTATTTATTGATGAGATCCATACGCTTGTGGGTGCAGGTGGAGGCGAAGGTGCCATGGATGCGGCAAACATTCTTAAGCCGGCCTTAGCCAGAGGAGAATTAAGGGCTATTGGAGCCACTACATTAGATGAATACCAAAAATATTTGGAAAAAGACAAAGCGTTAGAGCGTCGTTTTCAAAAAGTAATGGTTGAAGAACCTGATACCCAAGATGCGATTTCTATCTTACGTGGATTAAAAGAACGCTATGAAACCCACCATAAAGTACGTATCAAAGACGAAGCCATTATAGCGGCCGTAGAAATGAGCCAACGTTACATTTCTGATCGTTTCTTACCCGATAAAGCCATTGACTTAATGGACGAAGCAGCTTCTAAATTGCGCATGGAAATGGATAGCGTACCCGAAAACGTAGATGCCTTAGAACGCGAAATCATGCGTTTAGAAATAGAACGCGAGGCCATTAAACGCGAAAAAGATGATAAAAAGGTTAAAGAACTAACTGAAGAAATTGCCAACCTAGCTGCCGAACGCGATGAGTTCAAGGCCAAATGGCAAGGCGAAAAAGACCTGGTTGATTCTATAAACCATCAGATTGAACAAATTGAAAGCTATAAATTAGAGGCCGAACAGGCTGAACGTGCTGGTGATTACGGTAAAGTAGCCGAATTGCGATATGGTAAGATTAAAGAAGCACAGGATAAAGTAGAAGCATTAAAAGCCGATTTAGCATCTCGTCAAAGCGACAGCAGAATGCTCAAAGAAGAAGTTACAGCCGATGATATTGCAGGAGTTGTAGCTCGTTGGACAGGTATTCCGGTTACAAAATTGGTTGCTAGCGAAAGAGAAAAGCTATTGCACTTAGAAGAAGAGCTACATAAACGCGTAGCTGGACAAGATGAAGCAATTGAAGCCATATCTGATGCCATACGTAGATCACGTGCAGGCTTGCAAGATAAACGCAAACCAATAGGATCTTTCATATTTTTAGGTACTACAGGCGTTGGTAAAACAGAATTGGCAAAAGCACTTGCAGAGTTCTTATTTAATGATGAGAATGCTCTTACCCGTATAGATATGAGCGAATACCAAGAAAGGCATGCGGTTTCACGCTTAATAGGTGCTCCTCCGGGATATGTGGGCTACGATGAAGGCGGACAACTTACAGAGGCCGTGCGACGTAAACCCTATTCGGTTGTTCTGTTAGATGAGATAGAAAAAGCACACCCTGATGTATTTAATATTTTATTACAGGTTTTAGACGATGGCAGGTTAACAGATAACAAAGGTCGTGTGGTTAACTTTAAAAATACCATTATTATAATGACCTCTAATATAGGTGCTCATTTAATTCAAGATAATTTCAAAGAATTAAATGACAATAACCACGACGAGGTGGTGGCCAAAACTAAAAACGAATTGTTTGAACTGTTAAAACAGACCATACGTCCAGAATTTTTAAACAGGATAGATGAATTGATTATGTTCACTCCGCTTAACAGAAGTGAAATAAGAAACATTGTTGATTTACAATTTAAACAAATACAGCATACCTTGGCAGAAATGGGAATAAATATTACTGCAAGCAATGAAGCTTTAGAATGGCTTGCTCAATTAGGTTATGATCCTCAATTTGGTGCCCGTCCTTTAAAACGTGTTATACAAAAACGTATTTTAAACGAATTATCTAAAGAGATCTTAGCAGGTAAAGTAGATAAAGACAGTAAAATCAAACTAGATACATTCGATAACAAATTCGTATTTCTTAACGAGAAATAAAATACGATAAATTTCATATCTAACCAAAGCTCCGGAACAAAACTCCGGAGCTTTTTTATTGTATTTTTGTCAGTACATTTTGGCATATATAGTGTCATATATACACTTATCCTAAAAACAAGAAAAATCAGCGTTTTGTCATCAAAAACACGTTTTGTCATCCTAAAATAATATACTGCAAGCATAGTAAAAAGCTATCTCGCTAAAACTTAAAGCTTTACGCAAAACAGCTCTTTTTTTGGCACAAAGCAGTTTGTAAAAGAGGTACATCGTTTGTAATTAGTGACCCAAATAGCGGTTAAATGCATAATCGTTATTCTCAATTAACACTGAAAATGAAAAAAGTATTATTATCATTAGTAGCTGTAGCAGCTATTACATTTGGTGCTAACGCACAAACAGAAAAAGGAAAAGTTATATTAGGTGGTAACGTAGGTTTCAACAGCACTAAAGTTGAAGGCGCAAAAAAATCTGATGTAGATTTTAGTATTGTTCCAAGTGTTGGTTATTTCGTAACTAACAATGTAGCTATCGGTACTGGCGTAGGTTATACCTATAACAAAGCTGTTAGCAGCTCAAAACAAAACGAAGCTTTCGTGGTAGCTCCTTTTGGTCGTTACTATGTAGGTTTATCTGATCAGTTCAAATTCTTTGGACAATTAGCTGTTCCTATGGCGTTTGGTACAAACAAAGCTGTAGATGCTAACGGAGATACTGGTGCTAAATTAGGTACAAGCACAGCAATTGGTGTAAATGTTGCTCCTGGTTTTGCTTTCTATCCAACTAAAAAAATTGGTATCGAATTATCAGTTAATGGTTTAGGATATGCACACGTTGAAAACAAAGATGCAGCAACAGGTGCTAAAGTAAAAGCTAATGGCTTTGGTTTCGAAGCTGACACTTTTGCGCCAAAATTAGGTGTACAATTTCACTTTTAATCCTTAAGGATTTATACAAAAAGCCCTGCAAAAATTTGCAGGGCTTTTTTATTTTCTATTCATTAAATCACTATTTATCAACATCAATATAAATCTTGAGGTTTATGCTTAGTTTTGTTTCATATCAACATTATATGAAAAAACTTTTCTTGTCATTTTTAACAGCAGCTATCTTATTTAACAGCGGCTGTCAAAGCAAATCTCAGTCAACTACAGCTAGCAAAGGTGCTGATTCGACCCAAACAGAAGAAAGTACACAAACTGGAAAGGCAGCATCTGGAAAACAGGATACAAATCCCGTAGATATCAATAAAGTAAAAGTTGCTGATGCCAAAACCATACTTGAACGTCAGCAGGTACCTATTTTATGTTACCATCAGGTACGTAATTGGAAACCAACTGATGGTAAGGTAGGCAAAGATTATATTGTTGAAATAGAAAACTTTAAAAACCACATTAAAATGTTGGTTGATAGTGGCTACAATACCATATTGCCAGATCAGCTTTATGCCTATTTAAATGAAGGTAAGGCCTTACCTAAAAAACCTATCATGCTTACTTTTGATGATACCGACTTAGATCAGTACACTATTGTTAACCCTTTACTAAAAAAGTATGGTTATAAAGCTGTGTATTTTATCATGACCGTATCTATTGGCAAAAAAGGAAAGTTTGTAGATTATATGAGTGCCGATCAAATCAAGCAACTTTCTGATGAAGGTAATGTAATCGGTAGTCATACGTATGACCACAAGAATTTTAAAAAGTATGAGGGTAAAGATTGGGAAGAGCAATTAGATAAACCAACCAAAAAATTAGAACAGATAACAGGGAAAAAGATAGATTATTTTGCTTATCCATTTGGCTTGTGGAATGCAGAAGGCATACCTCAGCTTAAAAAACGTGGATTTAAAATGGCTTTCGCATTGGCAGACAAACGTGATCCAAATGAACCTTTGTACACTGTACGTCGTATCATTGCCAGCGGTTATTGGAGTCCAAAAACATTACATAATGCTATTGTTAAAAGTTTTTAATCAGCGTATTTCATAAATGAAAAATATATTCGCGCTTGCAGTTTTTATGCAAGCGCTTTTTATTTCGTGTGTTTCAAAAGCACCGGGCCAAGAAACAGAAACACCTGTTAAGCCCCATATAGTAGAAAAAAAGGCCGAAAATCAAACTACTTTAATTGCCGCCGATGCCGCAACCATTCTAGCTAGAAAGGAAGTTCCGGTATTATGCTATCATCAAATCAGAGATTGGACCTCTACCGATGGCAACCGTGCCAAAGATGACATTATCTCTCCAGCTCGTTTTAAAGAACACATTAAAATGTTAGCAGATAATGGCTATCATTCTATATTGCCCGATCAACTTTATGATTATTTGGTCTATGGCAAGGAATTGCCTCCAAAACCCATCATGTTTACTTTTGATGATACTGATCTTGACCAATTTACAGTAGCCTATCCCACCTTAAAACAGTATGGATTTAAAGGTGTGTATTTTATCATGACTGTTGCTATAGGCAAAAAAGGGCGTATAGATTACATGAATGCCGAACAAATTAAAACTTTAAGCGACGATGGGAATGTAATTGCCAACCATACCTATGACCATAAGAATTTTGCTCATTTTAATGAAAACGACTGGCTTGTGCAGCTAGAAGAACCTAATCAAAAATTAGAAAAGATAACAGGGAAAAAGATTGAATATTTTGCTTATCCCTACGGTGTGTTTAAATCATCTAAACTCCATAAGTTAAAAGATTATGGTTTTAAGATGGCTTTTATCTTATCTACCAAACGTAATGAGCAATATCCATTATTTACGGTAAGGCGCATCATAGACCCCGGTTATTATACAGCCAGAGGTTTAATGAACAGCATCAAAAAAAGCTTTAAATAATATCCTTTATCTGATAATTTCTTTGGTTAAAGGTAAAATCATCGTCTTTTCTTTTGCCCATTAAAAGCTTGCCTAAGGGTGCTACCGGCGATATGGCAAAGTAGCTTATTCCTTTAACCATAAACTGCCCTGCGCTAATAGAAAGGTAAAAATTGCCATTATTGGTCAATACCAAACTACCATTCTTTACTACATCGGTAGTTGCATTGGTGCTTAGAGCTAATAATAGAGCTTTTTGCTGTTGTGCATCCACAAGAAGCTGCATATTGCGGTTAATATCCTGCTGAGCCATTTCCCTACCCGTTTCATACTTATCGCCTGCACTGCTCTTGGTATCGTCTATGCTGGCTTGCTGTGCTTGCATTAAAGCTTCTTCGGCATTTTGTATGCGATCATTGATAAAACCAGTGCAAAACTGGTAAAGTTCTTCTTTTATTTCCTGCACCTCAATATTGAGTTTTTATCCGTTCTTATTTAGTTCTAACGCTCCATCCATGTCACTTTTTCGGCTATCGGCGTACGATTAGCTTCACGTGGTTGCTCATTGTGGTAACCCATATAAAAAAGCCCATAACATTTTTCATTCTCGCTCAATCCTAAAAATTTTCCTAAATGTTCAATCATGCCCGGCGAACTCCAGTAAGCACCAACATTTAAACTCTCGGCAGTAAGGGCCATGTTCTGCACGGCACAAGCCATAGCAGCCAGTTCTTCCCAAGCAGGAAGTTTATCAGGATGGTACTGTACATTTAAAGCTAAGATGCAATCTGCTTTTTGCGTTTTAAGCGCAAAACTATCATGTTTCTTTTGCAGAAATTTTTCAGGAGCAGCAGTACTTTTGTATATCGAAGCCAATTCTTCACCTAGGCGTAATTTTGCCTCCTTTCTGATCACAGTAAATCGCCAAGGTTGTGTCAATTTATGTGTAGGTGCATAGTTTGCACTTTCTAATATCTGCTCAATAACTTCTCTGGGAATTTCTCTTTCTATATAACTATCGGTAAAAACACTTCTTCTGTTTTTAATGATCTGTGCTAAAATATCGCTGTTTGAACTCATTCAGCAAAAATAACAGATAAACCTTTAGGTTTTGCTCTGCTTTTGTAAAATTGGATACTTATTTTTTTAGGCGGAAAATGTTATTTTTAATTATTGAAAACCAATAACTTAACTTAAAATATGAAAATCGTAAAATTTATCTTGTGCCTTTTATTTGGCCTCATGTTTATTAATGCAGGATTAAACAAATTCTTTAATTATATGCCTGCGCCTCAATTAACGGAAGTTCAGCAAAAATTTTTCGCAGCATTCATGCAGATTACATGGCTAATGCCCTTGGTAGCTGTTATTGAAATTTTAGGAGGCTTGTTGTTCATATTTCCGAAAACAAGAGCACTTGGTGCTATAGTCATTTTACCCGTTATGGTTGGTATATTTATACACCATTCAGTTATTGATCCGTCGGGTATTGCCATTGCATCGGTACTCTTTATCATTAACTTATGGATTATTATAGACAACCATAAAAAGTACCGCGTTTTAATCAGCTAACTTGTTTTTTCAATTGTTTTCTGATTTGCTTTGCCTTGGCAAAAAAGGCTATGCTTTCTTTATCTATCAAATAATCCATGGTATTGAGCAATTCGTCTTTTACCCAACTGTATTTGATAGATAAATTAGCTAATATATTTAAACAATGTGATTTTATAGCCACTGGAGTACTATCGTCTATCAGCCATGCAAAAACCGTTTCGAGTAAAGGTTCCGCATCGTAATTTTCCAATATGGCTTTAACAGCTTTAGATTGCCGTTTATTTGTAATCAAAGCAAGTATTTTTGCAAAATGCCTTCTTGCAGACAAATTATTTTGTTTTGAAAAAACATCCAAAAAATAGGTAATGTGTGGCATAAAAGCATCTGTATATTTTACAAAGATGTTTTCAAGTATCCATGCCGCCCTGAAACCAATTTTTTGATCAGCATGAAAGGTTAAATCAATAATATCCTTTACCTGCCATTTATTTTGCAAGGCTATGGCCGCAAGACTCTCTATTTTATGTTTTTGCAAAGTTGTTTGTATCTGCTCCAACAGCTCTTGCATAGGTGCTTTCTAGCTAAAATGGTATAAGAAAACTAAATCGCCAATAAAAGCAGGTTTAGCTTGATCTTTAAT
>DDEP01000172.1 GCA_002336465.1 Pedobacter sp. UBA1951 | reverse complement strand
TATATCGATACGGTTAGAACCATTACACCGGCTCAACTTACTGCTATTGCAAACAAATATTTGAATTGGGATAAAATGATAAAGGTTGTTGTAGGTAAGCAATAACTAAAATCTAACGAAGATCAGTTTAGAAAAAGAAAAAGCCACCTTCCGTTAAGGAAGGTGGCTTTTTTAATGGGACAACCTCCTCATTATTGATCGTAATCTTTCATCATGCTTTTAAAATAACGGATCATGCGCATGTAATTGCTAATGGTAATATACTCATTGGTACTGTGTATGCTCTGTTGTTCTGCATTATTAATGGAGAAAGGTATAAAACGATATACGTTATCGCTCACAATTTCGTATTTGTAAGCATCTGTTCCACCAACGGTAAGGTATGAGGTAATAATTGCATCAGGGTATAAAGATTTGATGGTTTTTTCCATCACCTTAAAACCTTTAGCTTCTGAAGAAGATACTTTTGATGCTTCTCGTGTGTTGTCAACCTCTTCTATTTCTACATCAAATCCTTCGCAGGCTTTATTGATATGTTCTTTTACTTCTTTTATGGTATTGCCGGGCAATATTCTAAAGTTAACCACAAATTCTACCTGAGGAGATAAAACATTGGTGCCATTACTTCCTTTCATCATGGTAAGAGCTGTGGTTGTACGTACCAGTGCATTTGTGGTATTATTTTGGGTAAGTTGTTTTAACAATACAGATTCTAGCAACCATTTGTTGGAGATAGCCATTCTGGAAGTGAAAGGCATTTCTCCACCTACATTCTTAAAGAATTCCTGAATTAAAGGAGTTAGAATAGGTTTCATTTGGTTTGTTTCTAAGCGATGCATAATAATTGCGGCTTTACCTATTGCACTTTGTAGCGGTGGTATAGAAGAGTGCCCACCAAGTCCATTTACTTTGATCCTTGCAGATAAAAAACCCTTTTCAGCAAAACCAATTAAAGCCACATCAGAATTTACGCCACTTAAGGCTCCTTTTTGCATCACAATTCCCCCTTCATCATAAACAGCATCAAAATGTAATCCTTTTTGTTTAAAATCTTCAGCAATTTTCATTGCCCCACGTCTTCCGCCAACTTCTTCGTCACAACCCAAAGCAATATAGATGTCGCGTTCAGGAACGAAACCTTCTTTGATCAGTGCTGTCATTGATTCCATTAGAGAGAATAACATCCCTTTCATATCTAATGTACCTCTTCCATAGATTCTTCCGCCGCTTACTGCACCAGAGAAAGGCTCATAATCCCATTCTTTAGCTACTTCGGTAACAGAAGGTAGGGGTTTATCATGAGGCTGAAATATGTTCTCGGTTGTTTTGTTCTTGATAGGTGCATCTCCGGGAGTAACCACATCCATGTGCGAAAGAAACAAAATTGGTTTCAGGTTAGCGTTTTTGCCTTTCCATTTAAAAACTAATCCAAACCCCTCATTTACGGTATATTGTTCGGTTTTAGCATGAACTTCTGGATATGCGGTTTTTAAATAAGCAATAAAACGACTGAAAGGCTCATAATTAAAATCACCAAGTTCTCCAACAGATACGGTTGGTATTTTAATGCCTTGCGAAAATCTGTAAACTGCAGAATCGAGAATGGGTAGTTCTTCTTTTGCAGCAGCCTTAGCGGTTTCTACTTTAGTAAAAGGATAGGTTACTGTTTTTACCAAAACAACAACAATAACAACCAAAATGATTGTTAAGAGAGATAAAAGTACTTTTTTCATTACTTAGATATTTCTTTAAGATTCGTTAAACTTAAATACCATACTAATTTAACTTTTATTCCTTCAAAAACAGGGCTCTTATGTTATTTAACTTTTAACAAAGTTACTATACCATCCATTGTACTTGCCAATAGCGTATTTTTATCAATTACCTTAAAGCTGTTAACCATGGCATTGTCAATTTTATGTGCCCATATGGTTTCTTTGGTTTTAGGATTGATTGCATAAATAATTCCGTTCTTGGTGCCAAAAAACAAGACCCCATCTTTTTCTACCAGATCAGAAGGTGTATGCTCATACCCATAACCTACATTTATTTTTTCGGCGATGCCATTATCGGTAGCCGATGTTTTGTAAGCCACAATGTAATCATTCATGGTTTTGCCATATACCAATGAGCTATCAGCAGATAAACCTATTGATTCGCGTACGGTAGCTTCTTTATTGCGCCATAATGTTTCGCCGTTATTGGCATTGATGGCTGTTAATACACGATCAGGAGCTGCAATATATACAATGCCGTTTGTTGCTACAGGTGTGCACATAGCAGGAGAGAACATACGGTTGGCACTGCCATTGGTCCATTTCCATTGCAAGCTACCTGTTTTAAGGTCTAGCGCATATAAATAACGCCCCCACGATCCAAAAATAACCTTGCCTTGATAAATGAGTGGTTTGTCAACAATAGTGCCTTCTATCTCGTTAAATTTCCAGATTCTTTTACCTGTTTTAAGGTCTAAACATTGAAAAGAGTTGTCGCTGGCACCAATATAAACTTTACCATCTTGAATAACAGGAGAGCCCAGAACAGATTTTTGAGCAGCAACTTTCCAAACTAGCTTTCCATTTGTTGTATTCAACGCATAAATGTTGCCATCGCCAGAGCCCAGTACAACTAAATTGCCGCTAACAGCAGGCGAAGAATAAATGGCTCCTTTGGTTTTGAAACTCCATACCAGTTTGCCGTTATTTCTGTTCAATGCTTCTACATTGCCTAAACTGTTACCAAAAATAACCAAGGTGTTTGTATAGGCAGGTGTATTAACCACATTGGCATTGCTATGGTATGTCCATACTGCTTTTGTACGGACATAGGTTTGGTTAATGGCGTAGCTTGGCCTCTCGTATGTTTTTCCGTTATCTACAAAAGGTTTCAGCGCAATTTTACGCCATACAGGTGCTAATTCTCCTGCTGGTTTTTTGGTTGCGAAAAAAACAGAATCCTTAGCCATTGTTACAATGTTATAACCTCCAACGGCGTCATTAGCTCTTAGGTTAGAGCGGCCCATAGTGGCGGGTATGCCCTCAAAATCATAGGCTTTGTTTTGGTGGCCATGTCCGCAAATAGCATATTGTATATTGTATTTTTTTAAGCGATCAGTTATTTCATACCAATTATCCAAACTGTTATCAACAGGGTAGTGATTTACAAAAATTAAAGGCATGTTTTTAGGTGTCTTTTTCAATAAGCTATCTAACCATACAGTGGCATCACGAGGTATGTGTCCATCACTCATCCTTACATAAGGGCCTGATGCACAAGCTATGAAGCGGTAACCATTATAATCAAAGGTAAATTTATCGTACCCAAAGTTTTTAATAAAAGATACACCTCCAGATTCAGACCAGCCTGTATCATGATTACCCGGAATGATATAATAAGGTTTATTCAGGTTGGCAAGGATAGTTTTAGCTAATTTAAGTTCTTCATCTGTTCCCATCTCAGTAATATCTCCGGTTATGATCACAAAATTGATGTCATTTTGTTGGTTGATATCGGCAACTGTTCTGCGCAGATCTTCTTCGCCTGTGGCAGTACCTACGTGGGTATCGGTAACATGTGCATACTTAAAGTTTTGTGCAAATGTTAAATAGGCAACACTCCATAAAATAAGGGATAAAACTAATTTTTTCACGTTCTGTTTTGTTTAATGAGTAACTAAGTTAGCACTTGAAAATGTTTTTTTTGTTATCTTATTGATAGTTTTACATTCCATTTCTCATAAACTCATAGCCATTTTATCTTAACTTTTTGAATTTAACAACGTTATTGATTTACAAAAAATCAACAAATTTAATTTTAATTTAATATGCTAACTCCGTATATTTGCCCGGCAAATAATAAATCTTAATTTATTTGCTATGCAACTTGATCCCCACAAATTTCTTGCTTTAGGTTTAACATACGATGACGTACTTTTAGTACCTGCGTATTCTGAGATTCTGCCTCGTGAAGTTAATACCAGCACTTATTTAACCAAGAAAATAAAACTTAATGTGCCATTGGTTTCTGCGGCCATGGATACGGTTACAGAAGCAGAACTGGCCATTGCCATTGCGCAAAATGGTGGTTTAGGTATGTTGCATAAAAACATGTCTATAGAAAGACAGGCCGAGGAAGTACGCAAGGTAAAACGTTCTGAAAGCGGTATGATACAAGACCCGGTTACTTTATTGGAAACATCGGTTGTTGCTGATGCTTTTCAGATCATGAAAGAACATAAAATTGGCGGTATCCCTGTAGTAAACGCAGATAATAAACTGGTAGGTATTATTACCAACAGAGATTTGCGGTTCCAAAAAGATATGAAAAAACCTATTGCGCAGATCATGACCAAAGATAACTTGATCACTGCACCAGTAGGAACAACCTTAAAAGAAGCAGAAGAAATTTTACAGAACCATAAAATCGAAAAACTTCCGGTAGTAACCAAAGAAGGCGCATTAAATGGGTTGATCACATTTAAAGATATACAAAAGGTAAAGCATTACCCAACAGCCTGTAAAGACGAAATGGGACGTTTACGTGTTGGTGCTGCCGTAGGTGTAACCGCAGATACCATGCAGCGTGTAGATGCATTGGTAAAAGCTGGTGTAGATGTCATTGCTATTGATACTGCACATGGTCACTCAAAAGGTGTTATCGATAAATTAAAAGAAGTAAAAGCTAAGTACCCTGAATTACAGCTAATAGCTGGTAACATTGCTACAGGCGCTGCCGCAAAAGCTTTAGCTGAAGCAGGTGCTGATGCTGTAAAAGTAGGTATTGGTCCAGGCTCTATTTGTACCAC
>DDEP01000161.1 GCA_002336465.1 Pedobacter sp. UBA1951 | reverse complement strand
GAAAGAGCCAAAGTTGCCGTAGAATCCTACGATGACAGAATAGATCCAGTAGGTGCTTGCGTAGGGATGAAAGGAAGCCGTATTCATGGTATTGTAAGAGAGTTGAAAAATGAAAATATAGATATAATCAATTGGACAAGCAATATCCAGTTGCTTATTCAACGGTCGCTCACTCCTGCAAAAATTACCAGCATGAGTGTAGATACAGAAGGCAAGCACGCCAGCATATTTTTAAAACCCGATCAAGTTTCTTTAGCAATTGGCAAGCGCGGTGCTAATATCAAGTTGGCATCAGAACTTACCGGATATGAATTAGATGTGTATAGAGATACCGAAGAAGATGAAGACGAATTTGATGTAGATCTTGAAGAGTTCAGCGATGAAATTGACGGATGGATTATTGATGCACTCAAAAAAATAGGATGCGATACAGCACGCAGCGTCATGAGAATGTCGCCAACCGAGTTGGAAAAAAGAGCAGATTTGGAAAAAGAAACTGTAGATGATGTAAGAAAAATTCTACAAGAAGAATTAGAAAGAGAATAGCCCTTACGGGTAATTGAAAATACTGTGGGGAATGGTAAATTAAAAATTGTCATACGTGGCAATTGGAGAGAACTTAATATATGTCAGAAATTAAACTTCCAAGATTATTACAAGCGGCAAAAGAGTTTAACATTGGCCAGGATACGCTCATCGACTTTCTGGTAGGCAAAGGATTTTCTAAAGACGATCTAAAGCCCTCATCAAAACTCAATGAAGCTATGTATGTGGCACTTCAGCATGGGTTTCAAAGCGATAAGCAAGCCAAGTTGAAAAGTAGCCAGGTCGATCTGCCTAAAGGCGTTGGCGCCGAAGGCAAAAAACGTAAGGAGGAAGAAGAACCCGTGCAAAAGACGGAATCTTTGGCATCGGCTGAATCAGAAGTTCCAGACCTCATAGCCGAAGTTTCAGAAAATGAACAACAACCCAAGGAGGAAGAACCAGCACCACCGGCACAACCAGAGCCAGAAGTAGTTATTCAAGATCACGAACCAGAACAACAACCTCAGGCAGAAGTAGAGCCAACACCCCCATCAGAACCTGTAATAATACCCGAAATACAGAGTACCGAATCAGATATTGCAACTGAAAACATTTTGGAAACGCCTGTTACTCAGCCCCAAGAGGACGTGGTTCAGGACGATGTAACTAAGAAAGAAGATATAATTACTAAAATTGAAGCTCCCGAAATTGAAGGGCCAAAGATTTTAGACAAAATTGATTTATCGTCTTTAGAAAGGTCAACAAGACCCAAAAAAGCTCCACACAAACCAGCGGAGCATCCAAAACCGGTGATAGAAAAGCAAGTACCGGTTCAAAAAGTAGCAGCAGTGCCCAAAACACAAGAACCAGTACCAACACAACCTACCGCCCCCGAAGAACCTGAGATTACGAAAATCAGGGCGGAAAGAATAGAAGGGCCTAAGATTTTAGGCAAAATAGAGTTGCCTGTGGATAATGACACACGCCCCAAACGAGACGAGAAGCGCAAACGCAAACGCATTCCAATAGAAAAAAAGGAAGTAAAACCCGATCCAGCAGCTAAAAAACCATTCAATCAAGGAGCTGGCGGAGCAGGCGGTGGCGGCAATCGAGACAGAAAGGACGGCGGCGGTTTTCATAGAGATAGAAGACCTCATCACCACCGAGAAGAAAAACAAATAGACGAAAAAGCCATTCAAGACAAAATTCGAGAAACACAAGCCAAGCTTAGCGGCGGCGGCAATAGGCAAAAGTCAATGCGTAGCAAATCACGCAGAGATAAAAGACAAGAAGCCGAAGATGCGATCAATGAAAACGTAGTAGATCATAAATTGCAGGTAACAGAGTTTATTAGCGTGAGCGAGTTGGCCAGCCTAATGGATGTAAACTTTGCAGAAGTTATTGGCAAGTGTATGGGGCTTGGAATTATGGTATCCATCAACCAAAGGTTAGATGCAGAGGTGATAGAATTGGTAGCTGGCGAGTTTGGTTTTGATGTAGAGTTTATCGATATGGAAAAGCAAATGGAGTTGGAAGAGGACGAAGAAGAGGAAGACGACTCCGAAAACTTACGCCCACGCAGCCCTATTGTTACAATCATGGGACACGTAGATCATGGAAAAACATCATTGCTCGATTATATTCGCAACGCCAATGTAGTAGCAGGCGAAGCAGGGGGTATTACGCAACACATTGGTGCTTATCGTGTTGAAGTAAGCGAAGGAAAAGAAATCACCTTCCTCGATACTCCCGGACACGAAGCATTTACGGCCATGCGTGCACGGGGTGCCAAAGTAACCGATATTGCCATCATTGTAGTAGCTGCAGATGACGCTGTAATGCCACAAACACGGGAAGCTATCAGCCACGCCCAGGCCGCCGGTGTTCCTATGATCTTTGCAATCAATAAAATTGATAAAGACGGAGCCAACCCTACTAAGATATACGAGCAACTGTCTCAAATGAATATTTTGGTAGAAGAGTGGGGCGGAAAATTCCAAAGCCAAGAGCTTTCAGCCAAAAAGGGATTAAATATTGATAAATTACTCGAAAAAGTACTACTCGAGGCCGAATTATTGGATCTAAAAGCCAATCCTGAAAAAGAAGCCACAGGTACTATTATAGAAGCTTCATTAGATAAAGGTAGAGGCTTTATAGCCACCTTGTTAGTAGAAAATGGAACACTAAAATTAGGAGATCTGGTGGTAAGTGGACAATATTACGGAAGGGTGAAAGCCATGTTCAATGAAAGAAATAAAAAGCAAGATATTGCAGGGCCATCCGCTCCGGCAGTTATTTTAGGGCTGAATGGTGCCCCTCAGGCTGGCGAAAAGTTTAAAGTATATTTGGAAGAATCCGAAGCTAAGGCAATAGCCAATCGCCGGTCTCAAATTTTACGCGAACAGGGTATGCGTACCAAAAAGCATATTACACTGGATGAAATTGGTCGCCGCCTTGCTTTGGGCAATTTCAAAGAACTAAACATAATCATCAAAGGTGATGTGGATGGTTCCGTAGAAGCACTAAGCGATTCTTTGCAGAAGCTATCTACTGAAGAGATATTGGTAAACGTTATTCACAAAGGTGTGGGTCAAATCAACGAAAGCGATATCGTATTGGCAGAAGCATCAGATGCAATTGTGATTGCGTTTAACGTAAGACCTTCTTCCCAAGCTTCCAAATTGGCAGATAATGCCGGTATCGAGATAAAGATGTACTCCATAATATACAACGCTATCGAAGAAGTGAAGAGTGCAATGGAGGGAATGATGGAACCTACGGTGAAAGAAAAAATTACAGCCAATGTAGAAGTGAGAGAAGTATTTAAGTTTGATAAAGCTACCGTAGCAGGTTGCGTTGTGTTGGATGGAAAAATAAAACGAGATAATAAAGTACGACTTATTCGAGATGGCATTGTAATCTATCCAGTTGGAGGAAATGCAGTAGCAGAGTTAGGCTCGTTGAAACGCTTTAAAGATGACGCCAAAGAAGTATTAACAGGAATGGAATGCGGACTTACAATTAAAAACTATAGCGATATCAAAGTGGGCGATATTGTAGAGTCCTACGAGTTAGAAGAAATAAAAAGAACGCTTTAAGCAGTAAATGGTGAGTGGTTTGCAGCCGCTCACCCTATCAAACTTTTGTTAAATACAGGTTTTCAACCTGAATAGTCTATAACCCTACCTATTTTTGATATATGAGCAAGTATTGTCTAACTGGTTTGTTTATGATAGCATTGAGCATTACAGCTTTTGCACAAAGCCAGTCTCAAAAAATTGTAGTAGATAAAATATTAGGAGCGGTGGGAGATCGCATTATCCTTCAATCTGATGTGCAAAATGCAATAGAAGATGAAGAGAGAAGAGGTAGTACATTACCTGCCAATGCGGCCTGCATCATCTTTGAGCAATCCCTTATCCAAAAAATAATGGCATTGCAAGCACAACGCGACTCTTTGCCAGTGAGTGATAATGAAATAGAGGCCAACCTCGATATGCGTGTACGTAGCTGGGTGATGCAGTTTGGTAGTGAACAAGCAGTAGAAGATGTTGCTGGTAAAACTATTTACCAGCTCAAAGACGATTCTCGCCCTTTAGTAAAAGAAAATATGTTGGCCGATGCTATGAGAAGAAAAATTGTAGAGAATGTACATATAACCCCCACAGAGGTGAAAACATTTTTTGACAAAGTCCCTACGGACAGTATCCCCTTTCTCGAATCGGAACTCGAAATAGGACAAATAAATATTTATCCCAAAGCCGCCAAAGAAGTAGAAGAGTACATCTACAACGAAATGCTGAACTATCGCAAACAAATAGAAGCAGGAAATATGAGTTTTAGCGATGCAGCAAAAAAATATTCCGACGATCCGTCAAGTAAAGAAAGAGGGGGTTTAATAGAAGTAAACCGAAACGACAAGGATCAGTGGGATCCAGTGTTTCTTTCTACTGCATTTCGGCTAAAGGTTGGCGAAACATCAATGCCGGTGAAGTCGAGCAAGTTTGGGTATTTTTTAATTCAGTGCGAAAATCGTCGTGGCGATAATGCAAAGCTGCGTTATGTTTTACGTGTACCACCGGTTACAGAAACCGAATTGAATATTGCCAAAGTGAAGCTGGATACGGTACGCAACGAAATCGTGGGCGGAAAAATTTCCTTTAAAGATGCTGCGTATAAGTATAGCGAAGACGAATCTGTAAAAAGTTATGGCCCCTTTGTACTCAATCAAAATGGCTCTACTTATGTTACCATCGATCAATTGCCTGATAAAGAAATGGTAAAAACCCTAAATGGTTTAAAGGTGGGCAACTATTCTCAACCCACAACATTCACCAACGAGCAAGGCAAAAGAGGCGTGAGAATCATTTATCTGAAATCGAGAACAGAACCCCACAAAATGAACCTGAACGATGATTACAGCAAGATCTCAGAGATGGCACTTTCTACCAAAAAGAATCAAACGATAGAAGATTGGCTCGACAAAAAGATACCTTCATTCTATGTATTAGTGGATAAAGAAGCGGCAGCTCAGTGTCCCAACTTGCAAAAGTATCAAGCTACCAACAACCGAGGTTTTTAAAAAACACTTCAGGTTACATTATACACCATTAGTAACTACCACGTAACCGATAAAATGGGTACTGTTATTTGATACTGATGCGTTTTGCGCTATAAAAGTAAGCGGTAATAAAAGTTGTTAATACTAAAATACCTACCAATTGGTGCGCCAGCCCCAACCAAAGTTTGGCTGGTGTGAGGTAATTGGTTAGGGTTATTACACCCAAGAGAACCTGCAATGAAGTTGCCAGCAATGGCACATACCGCATTTTATACAAAACCGACACCTTGGGTAATCGGGAGAGCCATTGTGTATATATCACCACCAAAACAACCAGCAAATAGGCCAGTCCCCGGTGAATAAACTGAATGGCAAGCAGATTATGGAAAATGCCACCTTCCTGCATATTAGGAATCCATTTGCCGTTGATGGAAGGCCAGGTAATAGCCGATTTTCCCGCATGGGTTCCCGCCATAAAAGCACCATATACGAGCTGTATGGTTAGTATCAACAACAGTAGCAGTGTGAAATTTCTTATTGCTGGGAGATGTTCTTTTTTAAAATCGGGAACAGATAGTTTTAGTGCAAACCAAATTACATACACCAACAACACCAATGCCGCCATAAAATGTACTGCCAGTCTTATATGACTTACATATACCAGATCGGTACCCACGCCGCTGGCCACCATTATCCAACCAATAGCACCCTGCAAACCACCCAATAAAAACAAAACAATCATGGGCCATAACAGACTACGATCGATGCGTCTTTTATACAAAAAATACATAAAAGGAATGACAAACACGATGCCCATAAAACGCCCCCAGTTGCGATGCAGCCATTCCCAGAAATAGATAAACTTGAAATCACTAAGCGTGAAATAATTATGAATATACTTGTATTGTGCAATCTGTTTATATTTTTCAAACGCTGTGTGCCAGTCCTGCTCATTCATGGGCGGCAGTGCTCCTAAAATTGGTTTCCACTCGGTAATGGAAAGCCCACTACCTGTAAGTCTAGTAATACCCCCCAACAAGATTTGTATCACAATCATGGCGGCACCTACAAAGAGCCAAATAGCCACAGGTCTATATTTTTTCAAATCCATCATGGGCGCAAAAGTATTAACTCCTGCTGGTTTGGGCTTCAAAAGTTTTTAGGCCCATATAGAATGGTTGATTTTTTTTACCAGTTGCTATTAGACAGAACCTGCTATCTTTGCCCACCTAAAAATCTAAAGTTAAAAGGGCGGCGGATGTGTTAACCGAAGCCCTAAAATGACATTTTAAATATTAAAGTAATTAGAAAGAAATGAAAGCATATACCTTTTTGATACGATACCGATTGGCGATAAGTGTTGTATTGCTGTTATTAGGTGTTATAACTAATATTTATGCAGGCTTTTGGCCGGCATTTCCGTTGTATTTGATAACGGTGGTATTATTGTTCAGCCATTTTTTCTTTGGTCCATTGCGGCTAATACAGGAATATATGGAAAACGGAGATATGGAAGGTGCTGAAAAGGTGCTTAATTCTATCAAATTTCCCAATCTTTTATACAAGCCCATTCGTTCGGTGTATTATACATTGAAAGGAAATATTGCCATGAGCAAACAAGACTTTGATAGTGCCGAAACGATGATGAAAAAGGGCTTGGACTTGGGCATGCCAATGAAAGAAGCAGAAGGAGCCAGTCTATTGCAAATGGGCATGTTGTCCATGCAGAAAGGTAATATTAAACAAGGCGAAAGCTATATCCGTCAGGCAATTCGCAAAGGACTTCCAGATAAAGAGAATGAAGCTGCGGCTTATTTGCAAATGTGCAGCATTATGATGAACAAGCGCGAGTTTCGCTCCGCTAAAGATTTTTACAGAAAGGCAAAGGCCTGCAATCCTACTACGCCTCAAATTGTAGAGCAACTGAAAGAAATAAACAAGTACATTTCCAGAATACCCGGATAAAAAATAGTTGCCCTCATAAAACCTAAAATCGACTTTTTTTTGGCAGCTATTTACAAAAAAGGTGAAGACCTAAAGCATTAGTATTTGTCATAATCTATATTTTCGATCAGTTTGCCGGGCTGCAACAAATGTGTTTTTATTCCAATTTTTTCTGCGTTGGGAAAGTTGGAATGTGAATCATCTATAAACAAAGTTTCGTCAGCGTTTATTCCAGAATCGGTTAAAACAAACTCAAACACTTCCCGATCTGGCTTTCGCAAGCCAATCAGTTGCGAATAATAAGCGTTTATAAAGAACGAGTTGAGCGAGCTATAGGAGGTTTGCTGCTTTATCTGATGCGTAAAATAATCGTAGTGAATTTGGTTGGTGTTACTAAGCAGGTATAAATTATACTTGCTTCTTAACGTTTGTAAGAAATCTAAACTATCCGTTCGATAACCCAAAAGCATAGCATTCCAAGCATCCCTTATTTGTGCAGTACTGATTGGTTTGTGGGCAAGTATTTTTATTGAATCATAAAAAGCAGAAGGGGCTATTTTTCCTGTTTCCAATTCCTTGAATAGCAAGTTGGCACTATGCTGCGAAAACATATTATTTTCAAAATCTTTAAATCCCAACTCTTCAAATGCAGTAAATGTATTTTTAAAATCAAGATTGTATAAAACACCTCCAAAATCGAAAATTATATTTTTTATCATGCAGGCGAAGATATTTTAAACGAAGGATATTTTATCCTCATACCTGTTGAAAGCCAAGGTAACGCTAAAGATGGACTTGGTATCACGCTTTTATACCTTATCAGAATCAACCTGAAAGAGATCACAGAAAGGAACTGTAAATTTGCGATAAGATCTCATAATTATTATCATGAACTGTATAAGGACATTCGGCTACACACTTGTTTTCTCCCTGTTAATGCTCGGAGGTTATGCCCAAAAAGCGATGCAGAATCATCCCAATATTATTGTTTTTATGGTGGACGATATGGGCTGGATGGATAGTGCTGTTCCGTTTTATGATAGCCTTATGCCTTTAAACAAACAATATCACACACCAAATATGGAGCACATGGCAATGATGGGTGTAAAATTTACCAATGCCTATGCACAGCCTGTATGTACGCCATCAAGAGTAAGTTATATAACCGGGATGAATGCCGCGAGAACCCATGTAACCAATTGGACATCGCCCAATAAAAATACAGATGCTGATGAAAAAGATTATCAGTTTGAATCATTAAACTGGAATATGAATGGCTGGAGCAACAATGCCAAAATGGAGCGAACTGTTCTTGCTACTCCATTGCCACAACTGTTGAAAGAAGCCGGATACTATACCATTCATGCGGGAAAAGCCCATTGGGGTGCTATGGGTACGCCCGGCGCTAACCCTTACAATTTGGGGTTTATGGTCAATATTTCGGGGCATGCCGCTGGTCATCCACAAAGCTATCTGTCTGAAGAAAGATATGGAAATATACCCGGCAAGTATCGCGCACAGGCAGTTCCCGATTTGGAAGAATACTATAACACCGGAACATTTCTTACAGAGGCGCTCACGCTTGAAGCACTCAAAGCTTTGGAAACACCTATTAGCAGAAAAGAACCCTTTTTTTTGAACATAGCACATTATGCTGTACATACTCCCCTCATGGCAGACAATCGATTTGTGCAAAAATATTACAATGCCGGATTGGATAGTGTTGAAGCTCGATACGCCAGCCTGGTAGAAGGCATGGATAAAAGCCTGGGCGATATAATGAATTTTTTAAAAGCGAAAGGAGTAGAAAAAAATACTATCATATTATTTATTAGCGATAATGGTGGTTTAGATCATCACGAGCGAGGAGGTACAATCGATACGCATAATTACCCTTTGCGATCTGGGAAAGGATCAGTGTATGAGGGAGGTATCAGAGTACCGATGATTGTAAAATGGCCTGGAGTGGTTTTGCCCAAAACCACTAATAATACACCCGTTATCATTGAGGATTTTTTTCCTTCAATAGTGGATATGGCGGGCATTGCACAAAACAATATCGTGCAAGTAATAGATGGACAAAGTTTTGTTCCGTTGCTAAAAAACCCAAAGATGAAGAGAGCGGACAGAGCACTTGTTTTTCATTATCCTCACAAATGGATTCACTTGTCAGAAAACGAGAAATTGGGTATCAATTACTTCAGTGCAATCCGATACGGTAATTGGAAGCTGCTCTACAATATGCGCAACCAAAGTGTTGAATTGTATAATCTTTCAAAAGATATAAGAGAGCAAAAGGATCTGTCGAACCAATATACTGCCGAGGTAAAAAAGCTGACAATCCTATTGGGAACTGAACTTAGAAAAAGAAAAGCTCAGATGCCCATATTAAAAAGCTCTGGTAAGGAGATTCCGTTCCCAGACGATGCGGTACAATAGGAAGTATTATGTGGCCGCATATTGAGTTGGATTTAAGAAGCAACGTTACCAAGGGAGTGTATTTCGCATTTTAAAGCCCGATTACCTCTTTCAAGAATTCTTTTGATCTTATCGGATTGTAGGATTCATATTTTTTTGATTTCTGTTCTGCAATACGATCCGTTAGCAAAGTGCCAAACAGATGATCTGTTTCGTGCTGGAAAATTACTGCCGTAAATTCTTCCAATATTTCTATATGCTGTTGCCCTGTCATATCGGTATAAGAAATCATGATTGCATAATTTCTGATCACATTGCCACGCCCGTTATAGGAAAGATCGCCTTCTGCACCTTTTGTTAATAAGGCAGAACGCCAAATGATTTTTGGATTGATAAAAAACTCAAAAGGATACCCCGGCTTGTCAAACCGCTGCACCCAAATCAAATTTCGGTTGATGCCTATTTGCGGTGCCGCTATTCCTACACCCTCGTGGTTGCTGTCCCGTACCGATTTCAACAGTCTGTTTTTTAGAACCGGAAGCAAAGGGTCGTTATAAGCAATATCCTTCGATGTAGCTCTCAACGCCTTTTCCTCTTCGGGTTCAGAAAGCGGAATTACACGAAGCATCTGAGTAGTATCTCCGCTTAGAATAAGCTGCTTTTCATCAGTTGTAAAATACTGCGCTTTAGCATTTCCAAAAAGTAATACAAAACAAAATGCAAAAAAGTGTTTCATGCTGTAAATGTATTCAAACACTTTCAATTAATTCTTTAAAGGCGATGGTGCTGCGTTCGTTTTTATTTCTCTATCAACATTCAACAATAACCACTACATTCGCACTCGCATTGGTTCAATACGCTTTTCCTAAGCGTTATTGATTAAATAGGGAATCAGGTGCAAATCCTGAACAGACCCGCTACTGTAAGTCTTATACAAATATTTTGACATTTCTTACAGCCACTGTCTCACATAAAATGGGATGGGAAGGCCGCTCAAAATAAAGACAAGTCAGGAAACCAGCCAAAGCGGATAGATTTTGAGCTTTCGTGGACTGAAGCTTGAATACAAATGTTCGATATAGCAACATCTTTGTTTTCAATTGTTCGCAAAGCTATTTGATTCATTTCAATCAAATGGTCTTATGCAGTATTTTAAGTACCTGAAAGGGTATTGTTTATTGTTGTTTTCCTTACTGTGCTTTTCGTTTCTGAAAGCGCAGCCGGTCGATTCTTTGCCCGTGAAGGAGCTAAAGGGAGTACAAGTAAGCGGCAGCAGAAAAAAAATGATTAGCGCCTCCGCTATGCCAGCACAATCACTATCCGGCAATGCGTTGCAGCAACTCAATAGCTTTTCCGTGGCTGATGCCATCCGTTACTTTTCGGGAGCTCAACTTAAAGATTATGGCGGTATCGGGGGTTTAAAAACTATAAATATCCGCAGCATGGGCACGCAGCATGTTGGCGTGTTTTTGGACGGGATAAGCATTGGCAATGCACAAAATGGCACCGTAGATTTGGGCAAATACTCATTGGACAACATCGATGTTATTGAGCTGTATAATGGTAACAAACCGGATCAGTTGCAACCAGCCAAAGCCTTTTTTAGCTCCAGTGGTTTATACCTGCAAACAGCCCGACCTATTTTCGAAAGTACGCAAAAGAAAAAATTGCGCACTACTTTCAAAACCGGATCTTTTGGTTTGACAAACCCCTCTTTTTTATGGCAACAAAAGCTATCAAACAGTTTTTCCTCGTCTGCCAATGCCGAATGGGTATCCGCTCATGGAAAGTATAAATATCGGAGATCAGAGGGATTGTTTGACACAACAGCCATCAGGCAAAATGCCGATATCACCGCTTTAAGAGCAGAAGTTGCTGTGTTTAAAACGATACACACTGCAGGATCGGCTTTTCTTAAAGCATACTATTACGCTTCTAACAGAGGCTTACCTGGTGCCATCGTAGAAAATCGATATTATAATCCACAAAGGTTATGGGACAAGAATTTTTTTGTGCATGGCTCTTACAAAAATCAAATTACCGAACACTACGGATTGCTCCTAAATCTAAAATTCACTCGGGATTTTACCCGCTATCAAGACCCCCAGTACATTACCACTCAAGGTTCGCTAAACAATACCTACGAACAAAAGGAGTGGTATGCTTCTGTTGCACAAAAATATTCACTAAGAAAGTGGTGGAGCGTTGGCCTATCAACAGACTTATCTTACAATACCCTTGATGCCAATCTCTATCGCTTTGCCTATCCACAACGCTATTCTTATTTAGGCTCGCTATCCAGCCACTTCAACTGGGATCAATTGTCAATACAAACGGCATTACAATACGCCTATTTTGACGAACAGGTAAAACACTATAAAGCATCGGAAGACCGAAAAGTAGCTTCTCCTACTATGGCACTTTCCTGGCAACCCTTTGTAAACCAAAATTTAAGGGTAAGAAGTTTTTATAAAGAAATATTCCGAATGCCTACATTCAATGATCTATACTATACGCTCGTTGGAAATACGTTTTTGAAGCCGGAGTACACCCGCCAGTATGATGTGGGTATCTCCTGGATGATTGAAAATTCCAAAATTGTAGAATCATTTTCTACGCAAGTGGATGTGTATTATAATCAGGTACAGAACAAAATTGTAGCCGTACCCGCTGCCAATCTGTTTCGATGGATGATGTTGAATCTTGGCAGTGTATCTATAAAAGGGTTAGAAGCCAACATCAACTTTACTAAAAGATTGTTCCATGATTTGGTTTGGAATTCAGGACTGAGCTATACCTATCAGCAGGCCTTAAATACTACAAAAGAGCAATCATCGTACAATCATCAAATACCTTATACACCCATACACAGTGGCACAGCACATGGCAGTTTCCGATACAACAATTATTCGATTAACTATAGTTTTATCTATACCGGCGAGCGATATGTACTACCAGAAAATATTGCCAAAAACTGGTTGCAACCTTGGTACACGACTGATCTGGGATGTGTTTACAATTTCAAAAAAGTGCAAGCAGTACTAAGCATTAATAACTTATTTAATCAATACTATGATGTTGTACTCAACTTCCCTATGCCTGGCAGAAACTATCGGTTATCCCTCACCCTAAAAATATAAAATGAAAAATAATCAAAGTAATCTCCTCTTCTTTCTCTTCTCTTTGTTACTGCTGTCGTGTAGCAAAAGCAAGGACGTTGTGGATGAACAAAACACACAGCTACCACCGCAGGAAGCAGCCACCATTCAAGGGTTCTATCTATTGAATGAGGGTAATTGGAACACGAACATGGCTTCGCTGGATTACTATAACTATGCTACAGGGATATATCATAAGGATATTTATACCAAAATCAATTCCAATGCCACTTTGGGATTGGGCGATGTGGGCAACGATATCGGCATCTATGGCTCTAAATTATATGCCGTCATTAATGCGTCAGACAAAATAGAAGTGATGGATGTGAATACCTGTAAGCGCATCAAAAGCATCACGTTAAAAAATTGTCGTTATATCACTTTTTCAAATGGGAAGGCCTACGCAAGTGCATATAATGGAGACATTGTATTAGGATCCAATTCCAGTTTAGGCATTGTGGTGGAGATTGATACTGTATCGTTGGAAATAAAAAGAACAGTAGAGGTAGGCCGACAGCCGGAAGAAGTAGCGATTATTGGCAACAAGCTATATGTGGCCAACTCCGGCGGATATAGTCCACCAGATTATGAAAGAACCGTTTCTGTTATCGACATGATGTCATTTACCAAAATAAAAAGTATCGATGTAGCCGTCAATCTGCACCGTTTAAAAGCCGATGCCGGCGGCGATCTTTATGTTTCTTCCCGTGGAGATTATTATGACACACCATCCAGACTGGTTGTAATTGATTCTAAAAATGACGTTGTAAAAAAGACTTTTGATATTGCAGTATCCAACATCAGTATAGCTGGCGACAGTGCTTATGTCATTGGCTCGGCATTTAACTATAATACCAACAACTGGACAAATACATTTCACCTTATTAATACGAAAACAGAAACATTACTAGAGAATAGTTTTATTTCGGACGGATCAGCATCTGAGCTGGACAAGCCTTACGGCATAGCTGTAGATCCAACAAGTAAAAATATATACATCACCGATGCTAAAGACTACGTATCCTCAGGTATGCTCTATGGATATAATAAGGAAGGGAAAAAAATTTTCAAGATAAGCTCAGGAAATATCCCTGCTCATTTTGCTTTTACGTATAAATAAACTTTTAAATAACAATGAAAATGCAATTGAAACGATCCTATGTATTCTTTGTCGTTGCCACAGCCACAACCCTATTGTTTAGCTGTTCCAAAACCGATTTAGTGGAAACACCTACCATGTCTTTTTCGATGAAAGAAAAGAAAATTACTACCCAAATTAACGAACCAATTTCTATTTCCACACAAATCGTAACGGGTACTGCCATCTTCGAGGAATGGTATATAGGTAAGGAACTCGTGCATCAAGGATCAAACTTTAAATATAGTTTTACCTCTGCAGGAAATTATCAGATCAATTATATCGCGAAAAATAAGTATGGCATTTACAAGGATAGTTTTTTGGTGCAGGTAGATGCACCAATCAGACCGGGAGGGGAAAGTGAATATGTAACTACACTCTTTGCGTTTGTTCCTGCACCCGGTCAATTCATCAACAAAGCGCCCGGAAATTTAATAAGTGCTCAGGGGTTATTAGGCAAAAAGGGCATGGTAAGCCTTGGTGCATGGGGGGGCTACGTTGTCTATGGTTTTGATCATAGTGTTCCAAACAAAGATGGCAACGACATAGAGGTTATGGGCAATGCCTTGCCAGAATGGAGCGAGCCGGGGATCATCTATGTGATGCCAGATGACAATGGGAACGGCAAGCCAGATGACACTTGGTACGAACTAGCTGGGAGCGAATTTGGGAAAACAGATGGTACTTATGTGAGGGACTATGAAGTAACTTATTTCCGACCGGAAGCAGCAAACAAAGATGTACCATGGGAAGATAATAAAGGTAATAGTGGTGTAGTAAAGAAAAATAGTTTTCACACACAGGCCTACTATCCAGAATGGATTGTTGAAAACAAATATACCCTCAAAGGATCTTGGCTAAAAACGAAAATAGATCCATCAAGACCCACTTATATTGTATCACTGCCATATGACTGGGGTTATTCCGACAACAAGACAGAAGCAAGTGGCGGCGGCAAAGTAGATATAAGCAATGCCGTTGATGCAAGTGGAAACAAAGTAGAACTCAAAGCAATAGATTTTATCAAAATACAAACAGGCGTATTCGGGGATGGTGGCTGGTTAGGAGAATCTTCCACAGAAGTTGCCGGAGTTAAAGACCTGCATTTTTCAACAAATCAATAATTTTTTAACCAATTAATTTCGAAAATGAACAACAAACATGTATCAAAACTGATCCTTCTTTGCACAGGAATTATTTTACTTTATTCTTGTTCAAAAAACGAAGACATTCTATCTCCCACTCCTGTAACGCCAGTGGCTAAATACGCAGATGGTTTCTTTGTAATTACTGAAGGGTCTTATGCACAAACGTCAGGAACAGTTCAGTTTTATGCTTATGGAGCCGATACTATTTCTACCAAAGTGTATGAAAAGGAAAACCCCGGCATGATTAGCTCCAATGCTGCCAAAACTAGTACTTTACAGTTTGCAACTTTATACAACAATAAGTTATATCTGATTAGTAAAATAAACGGGCCTGTGATTAAGCTAAATGCAGAGACACTCAAAGAAGAACTACGCTACAATCAGGAAACAAGCAATTGGAGAAGTCTGATTGGTATAACAGCAACCGAAGGGCTGATGAGTGCTGCAGATGGCGTGTATGTTTTCAACTTAAATACACTAACACCTCAATATAAACTTAGTACCGTTTCGGCTAGCAATACTGGCGATATGCTCAAAGACAGCAATTATGTTTATCTATTGCAAAGCAATGGCACTAAAATCATTTCATCCACAAACTATTCCTTTGTAAAAAGCTTCAGCAACATCAACCGTGGTTTTGCAAAAACACCTAACGGGAAAGTGTGGGGTGCCTCCAGCAACCGACTAATCAGCATCGACAAAAACCTAGATACTGCCGGCGTAGCACTCACGGCAACTATTTCTTCTTGGGGATTGGATGCTCCAACTTTGATTACTGCATCAACTAAGGAAAATGCTGTATTCTACACCTCAGGTAAAAATATATACAAGTATATCGACGGAAATGTGGCATCCGTTGCTACTCCATTTATCACCATTGACATAAGTCCATTTATGATCTATGGTGCAGCAAGATATGATCGAAATAAGGACTATATTGTTGTGAACGGTATTGCTGGATATGGTGCAGCTTCAGGGATTAGCTATTTACTCATCTACAATGCTTCCACGGGTGCATTAGTGAAAAAAATTCAATATGGGAATGATGGTGCAGTAGTCGATTTCAATCATATTTATTTCCCAAATCTGACTATATTTTATTAAGGGTTTCAAAAGACCAGTCGGACAATCCTGCCATGGCTATCCACCATGCCATAAAAACAGTATCGGGTTTTTGTGGTATGGTGCTTGTGTGGTTACTTAGGTTAGCTGATATATTTTTCCAGGAAGACGCTGTACTATATTTTGCATTTCAAGATTGAGGATGCACACAGCGACTACGCTGCTACTTAAGCCACTTAAAAAATTAATTTCGTCTATACCAATCTGTCCTTTCTCTGTTAGAATATCAATGATTATTTTTTCATCTTCAGTAAAGTTGATAAACAGTTCTTTGGTTTTCCTTTTTTCTCGCTTTTTATGTTCTACCCATCCCATTGATTCTAATAGCTGTGCTGCATCGGTTAACAAGACCGCTTTATTGTTTTTGATTAAATAATTGCAGCCGCTGCTTCTTTTGTCTGTAGTTTTTCCCGGAAAAGCAAACACATCCTTATTATAGCCATTAGCCAATTCGGCGGTTATCATACTGCCGCCTTTAATATCGGTTTCAATTACAATAGTAGCATCGCTTATGCCGGCTACAATACGATTTCGACTGGGAAAGTTGTGTTTGTCAGGCTTGGTATTGGTCATAAACTCGGTAAGCAATCCTCCCGATTGTAGCATTTCTTTGGCCATGTCTTTATGAGCCGAGGGGTATATTGTATCGAGCCCATGAGCCAAAACTCCCACAGTTTGTATATTGCTTTTTAAGCAAGCTTTATGTGCTAAGGCATCTACTCCGTATGCCAGCCCGCTTACCACCAATATGTTGCTATCGGAGAGTGTTGTAACAAGAGTTTCCGTCATTTGTTTGCCATATTCAGTATGAGTGCGCGAGCCTATGATTGCAATTATTTTAGCATGATTTAAATTGGTAGTTCCGCGGTAGTATAGCATGGTGGGTGCATCGTAGCAATTAAGTAGCCGTTTGGGATATGTTTCATCTGTAATAAACAGGGGTTGTATTTTGTATTTTTCGATAAATGCTATTTCTTTTTCGGCAGTTTCAAAATTGTGAAACTGCTTGATACTGCTTGCACGTATTGTTCCAATTCCTTCAATTTTTTCGAGTGTTGATCGCTTTGATGTAAATACTTCTTCGGGGCTTAAATGCTCCAACAGGATGCGCGCCTGTACACATCCAATGCCAGGAATAAGGGTTAGTGCTATTTGATGTAAAAGTGTTGTACTCATAACAGGATAGTGTACTATAAAAGTAATATCTATTTTTTAATAAAATAGCTCCATTGGCTTTGGCTGTTGCAACGAACACTGCTGCCGCAATGTGCGACGCAAGACAGATGCCATAAGCACCGTTGCTGATTTCAAAAAACTATCCGTAAAGTATTTTAAGAAAGATCCATACTGCTGGTGCTGCAAATAGTACAGAATCGAAACGATCCAGAAAACCGCCATGTCCGGGCATTATATGGCCGCTGTCTTTTACAGCCGCCATCCGTTTCAGTTTGGATTCGAAAAGGTCGCCAAATGTGCCAGAAATCGCTGTGAGAGCACTTATTATAATGCCCGTTGTTGCAATGCCCCAGTCTATTTTTTGTAGAAAAAGAAGCGAGAATAATGGCCAGGTGAGTGAGGCACTTAGGATAATTCCGCAAAGGGTACCTTCCCAGGTTTTTTTTGGCGAAATTTTGCTGAGTGGTGTTTTTCCTATTGCAGAACCAGCCAAATATGCCATTGTATCATTGATCCAGACACTTCCAATGATGTATAAAACGATGTATTGACCTAATGGCAACTGTGATAATTGCTCCGAGGCGGCAAGATGTAGTAGCAACCCTAACGGAAGTGCCGTGTACAACAGTCCGCCCAAAAGCCAGATTAATATTTTAGGAGTAACTATTGTTGTTTTAAAAATCCCCCATAATAAAAACACAATACCGGCCACCAAAAAGGGCAAAGAAAAATTATCCTTAAGGCCAAAGTTGCCTATTTGCAAGCCACTACCAGACAATAGCAAAATGATATGATAGCCTAAAAGCCCCACGCCAAGTTTGGCAAACTCATGTACTTGGGGGATGCTTATTTTTTCAACAAGTTTGAAGTACTCCCACCAACATCCAAAATAGATTATGGATATTAAAACAAATAAGCTCCATTGATTATACAGCAGCCCAACCATCATGACTGCTACAAAAATCAAGGCAGTGAATGCTCTTGTCCAAAATGTGGGCCAGTTAAATGCCATCTGCTGCGTTTGTAGTTATGGATCGGGTTTGTTTGAAACGAATTAATAGTATTACAAGGATGGGAATAATCAGAAAGCCCAGATAGCTACCTTCTCTATCGTTGAGTATTTCTTGTAACGGCTTGCCCTTTCCCAATTGAAAATAAATCAGCATTACTGCGGTTGCATTGTTGATAAAATGGGCTAAAATATTCAGCCATATTCTACCGCTATACTGGTATAGCAATCCTAAAACAACGCCCAATGCCAGTCGGGATAGAAATCCATAAATAGAAAAGTGTACTGCACTAAAGATGATACTAACAATGACAATACTGAGCCAAAACTTACCAGTACCCCGATATAAATAATTTTGTAATCCTCCTCTAAAAAAGGCTTCTTCGCATACTGCTGGCACAAATGCAAGTACAAATAAAGAGATCAACAGTTCTGAAACTGTGCCAACATTTACTATACCGGCTACGGTTTGCGCATAGTTGTTTTCCATCCGGTCAAACTTCAACCGCCAGTCTATTGGAAAGGGGAGCTTGTAAGAAAAATAGCCCAGTGCTCCGCTTAGGGCAAGCCCGCATATAATTATCAAAATAGATAGCAATATCTGTTTTTGTGAAATACTTCCCTTAAACCCAGTAAGTGTTATTGGCTTGTGGCTTAGTCTGGATGCGGTAAATAAAGTAGGTGCCAAAAAACCAAAAATGGCAGAGAGTGTTTGCATTACCTGCATTTCGCGTAAAAAGGCCGAATTACCCATAAGGGTGTTTAGATTTTCGGTTATAAAAGCCATGCTTTTCCCGCTCATGGCAGCCATTGCAGGAATGGCAAGCATCCCTCCCAAAATAGTTCCTCCAACGGCAAACGCAACCAGCATAAAAAAACCTGCCATGTACGAAACCCCTTTTTCGCTGAGTGTACCCATCATTGTTCTTAAAAAGTTTGATGCAAAAATAGATGCAATAATATTGCGGCACCTACTTTTTTTGAAATGAAAAAGAACCGCAAACTTGCGGTTCTTAAATACGTTTTATATCAGGACGTTTATTTGCGTATCGGTATAACTAACTTGAAACCAATGATGCCGATATGTTTTGCTTGAAAAGCAAACTGAAATTATTTCTTTGCATTTGCCATTACATACGCCATCAGGTCGGCAGTTTCCTGATCTGACAGTTTGGCCTTTTTAGCCATGGCATGCATCAGCTTTTCCTGTTCGGTAAAAGTTTGTTTAGGTACATGATCGGTTTTATTGCCATGGCATTTAGTGCATTTCGCAGAACTTATCAATAAACCTCCGGTATTGGCAGTGCCAACAAGCGTTGTTGCAGCTTCTGTAGCTATAGGAGGTGCTGGTGTTTTAGATGCTTTGGGAGAACATGCCACCATAACTGATGTTAAGATCCCTACGGCTATTAATACCTTTTTCATTTTCAATAATGTGTTTATTTAATAATAGTTTCTTTGCCAAAATATGAATGTAGCACTTTTGGCAGTTTTATTTCTGTTTCTGTTTGATTATTTTCCAAAAGACATGCCACAATTCGCGGCAATGCTAAAGAACTGCCATTCAGCGAGTGGAGCAGTTGAGTTTTTCCACTTTCATCTTTAAACCGAATTTTCATTCTATTGGTTTGGTAGCTCTCAAAATTAGAAGTGGAACTAACTTCAAGCCAGCGTTGCTGAGCCGCACTATACACTTCAAAATCGTAGGTGAGGGCCGAAGTAAAACTCATGTCGCCGCCGCAAAGCCTTAAAATGCGATAAGGCAACTCCAAAGACTGCAACAGTCTTTCTACATGAGCCACCATTTCATCCAGTGCTTCATAGCTTTTATCGGGATGTACCAATTGCACAATCTCTACCTTTTCGAACTGATGCACACGGTTCAAACCGCGCACGTCTTTGCCAAAGCTGCCAGCTTCTCTTCTAAAGCAAGGAGAATAAGCGGTCATTTTGATCGGGAGTTGTTCTGATTTTACAATGTCATCTCTATAAATATTAGTTACAGGCACTTCGGAAGTGGGGATCATGTAAAAATTATCCGTTTGCATATGGTACATCTGACCCTCTTTGTCGGGTAGCTGACCTGTTCCATAAGCCGATGCTTCGTTTACCATAAATGGAGGCAAATACTCCGTGTATCCCTCCTCTATATTATAATCTAAAAAGTATTGAACCAAGGCTCTTTGAAGTCTTGCACCTGATCCTTTATATAGTGGAAAGCCACTGCCCGTAAGCTTTGCTCCTGTTTCAAAGTCCACAATGTCATATTCTTTGATGATGTCCCAATGCGGTTTAGCGCCTTCGTGTAACTGTGGCTTCACACCTCCTTCTCGTACCACCTCATTGTCTTCGGCTTTAGTTCCTTGGGGTACAAGCGGTGATGGTAAATTAGGTAATTGTACCAGAGTTTGATGAAGTTCGTCCTCGGTTGTAGCCAACTGTTCACTAATGGGTTGTAATTTACTTTTTAGTGCTGCCACTTCTGTCTTTTTTGCTTCAGCAGCTTCTTTATTGCCTTTACCCATCATACTACCAATTTCTTTGGAGGTACTGTTTACCATAGACTGCGTTGTATCAAACTCTAATTGTAATTTTTTACGTTGGTCGTCCAATGCTATTATCGAATCTACCAGCTCAATATTTTTAAAATTCTTTACTGTCAGGCGGTCTTTTACTTCTTGCACATTTTGCCTGATCACATTTACTTGTAACATTTTGAATACGTTTTGTGCAAAAATATAATCATAAGGTGAGTATCCTGTATTTTTTTAAGTTCTGTTCGTTCTAACTAAAAACACAGATTAAATAAGGTACAACTCCCTACCTTAGCATTTATGGAGAAAAAATTGTTTCTATTAGATGCTTATGCGCTGGTGTTTCGCGCTTATTATGCCTTAATTCGTAGTCCACGCTACACCAGCACCAACAAAAACACCAACGCCCAATTTGGATTTACCAATGCATTGGTAGAACTATTGAATAAACAAAAACCTTCGCACATGGCCGTTTGCTTCGACACCCACGGCCCAACAGAAAGACATACAGACTTTGCAGATTACAAAGCCAATCGACAAGAAACGCCTGAAGATATTTTAATAGCAGTACCCGATATTAGAAAAATCATTCGTGCTTTTAATATTCCAATTATCGAAGCTGCGGGTTTTGAGGCAGATGATGTTATTGGCACTTTGAGCAAGCAAGCCGAGCGGGCAGGCTACGATGTATATATGGTTACACCGGATAAAGATTATGGACAATTAGTTTCTGACAAGGTAAAGATTTACAAACCAGCTTATCAGGGCGGCGATGTAGAAATTATGGGGCCGGAAGAAGTGTGTGCCAAATGGAATATCAAAAACGTATCGCAGGTGATTGACGTGCTGGGGTTGATGGGCGATGCTGTGGACAACATACCGGGTATTGCCGGAGTAGGAGAAAAAACCGCTGCAAAGCTACTGGCCGAATATGAAACTCTCGAAAACGTAGTGGCTAATGCAGAAAATATCAAAGGTGCCCTGGGCAGAAAAGTGGTGGAAGGAAAAGATATGGCTATTTTATCCAAAAAGTTAGCCACCATTATTACCAATGTGCCAGTGGAATTTCATGAAGAAGATTTTAGCGTAAAGGATTGGAACAAAGGAGCACTCAAAGAAATCTTTGGAGAACTGGAGTTTCGCACGCTAGGGAAGCGCCTGCTGGGAGAAGATCTTGTTGCTTCCAGCACTTCGGCAACAAACCTAAAAGTAGCCACTCAAGCGGTGCAGATAGACCTATTTGGAAATGTGATTGGAGGCAACGAAGTATCCGCCACGCAACCAAAACCTATAGATGCTGAAACCGAAGATGCCCCTGTATTTGCGTCCCTGAAGAAAATTCACGACTCTGAACATGAATACATTGCCGTTATTGGAGAAACGGCTATACAAAGTTTGGTAGAACAACTATCCATTTTTGATGAAATTTGTTTTGATACAGAAACAACTAATATAGATGCTAACCTGGCAGAACTGGTAGGCATGAGTTTTTCGGTGAAGGCCGGCGAAGCTTGGTGGGTGCCCTGCCCGCAGGAAAAAGCGGCTACGCTAGAGATATTATCCACATTCAAACCTTTGTTTGGAGACGAATCTAAAACATGGATTGGCCAAAACCTTAAATACGACTTACTAATGATGAAGTGGTACGGGGTAGAGCTGAAAGGAAAGTTGTTTGATACGATGCTGGCACATTATGTAATAGATCCGGATGGCAAACGAAATATGGATGAATTAAGTGCAAAATATTTGGGCTACGAGCCCATTCATATAGAAGAACTGATTGGCAAAAAGGGAAAAACCCAGGGAACTATGCGCGATGTGGAACTGGAAAAAATAACCGAATATGCAGCCGAAGACGCTGACATCACCTTGCAATTAAAAGAAGTGTTTGCTCCACTGCTCAAAAAGAAAGAGGTGGAAAAAGTTTTTGAAGAAGTAGAGAATCCTCTGGTAAAAGTGCTTACAGATATGGAATTTGAGGGTGTAAGGATAGATGAAAACTTTCTGAATGCTTATTCCAAAGAACTGGAAAAGGACGCTGTAGAAGCCGAGAAAAAAGTGTTTGAAATAGCTGGAGTTCGGTTCAATCTGGCATCACCAAAGCAGTTGGGCGAAGTGTTGTTTGATAAGCTACAGTTAGATGAATCGGCAAAAAAAACCAAAACCGGGCAATACCAAACAGGTGAGGATGTATTACTAAAATTAGCGGCCAAGGGGCATTTAATTGCAGAAGAAATCCTCAACTTCAGAGAACTTACAAAATTAAAATCAACCTATGTTGATGCACTACCCCTTTTGATTAATCCCAAAACCGGTCGTGTACACACCACTTACGGACAGGCAGTGGCAGTAACCGGAAGATTGGCTAGCAACAATCCCAATCTTCAAAATATACCGGTGAGAACCAACCGTGGCAAGGAAATAAGGAAAGCTTTTGTTCCCCGAGATGAAAATTATATGTTGCTTTCGGCAGACTATTCACAAATAGAACTTCGCATTGTGGCGGGCATTAGTGGCGATGCCAATATGGTGAAAGCTTTTCAAAGCGGAATCGATATACATACAGCAACAGCAGCGCAGGTGTTTAATGTGGCGGCGGAAGCAGTTTCCAAAGAAATGCGGTACAAAGCCAAGAGTGTCAACTTTGGAATTATTTACGGTCAGGGTGCCTTTGGTTTGGCAGATAATTTAGGTATTTCCAGAACCGAGGCGAAAGCCATTATCGATAGCTATAAAAAAGAGTTTAGCGGCATTCAGCGATATATGGACAACACCATCAATTTTGCGAGAGAACATGGTTATGTGCAAACCCTGATGGGTCGCAAACGCTGGCTGAAGGATATCAACTCTAGCAATTTTACAGTGAGAGGTTTTGCCGAACGCAATGCCATCAACTCGCCCATTCAGGGTACGGCGGCAGATATGATTAAACTGGCCATGCAGAAAGTACACGCAGCTATCAAAAAGGCAGGCATGAAAAGCAAGATGATTTTGCAAGTGCATGACGAGCTGATATTTGATGCCCTGCGCGATGAAGTTCACGAACTAAAACCCCTGATTCTTGAAAATATGGAATCGGCTTTATTGCTTCCACACGGCGTACCTGTTATTGCTGAATGTGGACAGGGTGCAAATTGGCTAGAAGCGCATTAAAACAGTACAGATCTGACATACAGGACAGGGGTACAAGCATTTACCAGCGAAGCCAATAGAAGGATTTTTTATTTAAACGCTACGAAAAGTATATCACAGGCTTACGTAGTTGTTCCTAAAAAAAGTGAATACTCCTCAAACTAAATAATAGGCACTATTGTGCTTGGCAATGGTTTAAATTTGGCAGAAACAATGCCAAATATTCAACATGAACAGTATGTTGCTTTTTTTATCACGTAAAATAGGTGAAAAGAAAAAAGGTCCTTCCGTAGAAACGGACTGACCTCTAACGATTGCTTGCCATATGAAAAATCTT
>DDEP01000015.1 GCA_002336465.1 Pedobacter sp. UBA1951 | reverse complement strand
ACATTAGCGGTTACCACCAAAATTAGAAAAGAACGGTTTAGCATATGGATCAGTTGTAGGTCTGAAGCACCTAATATTTTGCGGATTGCAATTTCTTTGGTACGTCTTTGTGCCATAAATGCAGACAAGGCAAATAAACCCAGTAAAGAAAGTGCTACTGATATAATGCTAAACAATAACATGATCTGCATAATGCGCTCGCCACTTTGCAACTCTTTTTTAAATGCATCTTCAAGGGTGGTATATTGCATAGGGAAGTTAGGATATAATCTAATCCATTCTTTCTCAATAGCTTTTATAACCGCCTTGTCGTTAGAGGTGCTCAATTTTACCAAAAGGTTATTGTTACTTGATGTACCACCTAATTGAGTTACCTTATAAACGGTTGGCAATACAGCTTTATCAAAACTCTCGTTATTGTAATCCTTAATTACACCTACGATCTGAAAAGTATTCTCCTCACTCTTATAAAATTTACCTACCACATTGTTGCCCATCAATTTTGCAGCAGTTTCGTTTAAAACTGCAGTATTTACTGTATCTTGTTTGTACTGAGGTCCGAAAATCCTTCCTTTTATAACCTCCACGCCCAAAGCAGGCAGGGTTTCCATACTTACGGTAACCGCATTCATATTATATTTCTGGTTATTGTACTTAATTTCATTTGGTACGTTAAAGGTATTGCCCATAACCTGCGTGGTTGTTCCCACATATTGTACACCGGGTATGTGTTTTATCCTTTGTACAAATTCATCTTCATAATTGGTTGCAATATTGATCAGTTTAGTACGATCGAAACCTAAGTCTTTATTGGCGATATACTTATTTTGAAGGTGCATGATACCTATACCTGTGATAAATGTAACCGCGATTACAAATTGCAGGATTACCAGTCCGTTTCGTAAAGCAATACCTTTAAAGCTGGTTTCATAGTTACCTTTAAGTACTTTTACCGGATTAAAACCCGAAATGATCCATGCTGGGTAAAAACCAGCTAAAAGCGTAATAAGTAGGAACAGCCCAAGTAGCTGGAGTAACAGGCTACCTAAATGATTGTTATACCAAAAAGATAAATTAATATCGAACTGGCGGTTAAAAGAAGGTAAAAGTATTTCTATCAATACAACGGCTATTAACGTAGCCAATAGGCTTTGTATAGCTGCTTCATTTAAAAACTGACGAACAAGCTGTTGCTTATAAACACCCAAAACTTTCTTTACGCCTACTTCTTTAGCTCTCTGAACGGATTGGGCTGTTGAAAGGTTTACAAAGTTGATGATAGAAATGAGCAATAAAAATAGTGATACGGCTATAAGTGGTTTAATCTTTTCGAGCCAAGTAGAATTAACCGTAGGGTTAATATGCACCTCTGTCATAGGAACTGCTTTTAGTCCGGGATAGTAACCATTTTTATAGAAATCTTCGAATTTGATATTACGTTGTACAAAATTAGCTTTCTTAAATGCGATATAGGTACTTAAGATTGTCTTATTTAAATTAGTGGTATCTAACTTTTGAGTTGCCAATGCATACACTTGACAATAATTGGTAGATTGTGGCTGATCAGGATCATTCTCTCTCTTTCCAGTATGTGTCATGACATTAAAAGCAATCGTTTCGGGCGTCTCAGTATCTTTTATAACACCAGTAATAGTCATAGGTTTTGCTTCATCTCCTCTCCAAGCTAGCACGCTGATCTGTTTTCCTAAAACCTGATCTGTACCGAATAGTTTTTTAGCAAAGCTTTGTTTTATCACTGCTGTAAACGGCTTATTCAATGCTGTTTTCTCATCTCCATACAAGAATTCATAAGGAAAAACTTTAAAGAACATCGAATCGGCGTTTTTGATATTGCTTGCAAGAATGGGCTCTTTGTTTTCTATTTTTATAGAATAAGAACTTCCCCAGCCATTGTCAATCTTTGTAACGGCTTTAAACTGAGGTATTTTTTCCTTAAGCAGATTACCTACTCTAGAATCGTTTATATGCTGCCATCTGGGTTTATTATCAGGCGTAAAGAAATCATGTCTTTCACGGATCTGGTAAACTTGTTTAAGTTGAGGATCCCAAGTATCGTAGCTTTTTTCGTTATTGATGAAAAGAAGCAATAGAATAAATGCCGTTAAACCTAAAGCCAAACCGCCAATGTTGATAGCAGTATAGGTCTTATTTTTCCATAGATTACGCAGGGCTATTTTCAGGTTTATTTTAAACATATGCTTGTTCGTTTATTCGTTAACCGGTTTATTGATCATTGGTTAATCAGGTATTATTTTATTTCGGTACGGATTGCATTACCAATCCTATTTTCTGTCTTTAACGGCTTAAATTTTCAGATCTTCTTTAATTATCCCGTCCTCTATGGTTATGATCCTGTTGCCGTATCTCGCATTTTTCTCAGAATGGGTAACTTGTACTATGGTTATGCCTTCTTCTTTATTCAGTTTTTTAAAGAGTTCCATAATTTCTTCTGCCTGTACAGATTGGAGGTTACCGGTTGGTTCATCTGCCAGTATAATAGCAGGTTGTGCTGCTAAGGCTCTAGCTATACCTACCAATTGTTGCTGCCCGCCCGAAAGCTGATTAGGGAACAAGTCTTTTTTAGCTACAATATTAAATCTATCTAATAAATCTGCTATACGACTTTTGCGCTCGCCACTGCTTACATTTTTATAGAGCAGAGGTGCCTCAATGTTTTCATATACCGTCATTTCATCTATAAGGTGGTAAGCTTGAAATACAAAGCCTATATGATTACGGTATAATTCTATCTTCTTACGTTCGCCCAAATGGGTAACATCTTCTTCATTAAAAGAATAAGTACCATATGTAGGTTCTTCAAGCATTCCCATAATATTTAACAAAGTAGATTTCCCTGCACCTGATGGTCCCATAATGGATACAAACTCTCCTTTATCAATTTGGGTGGTAACGTGTCGCAAAACATAGTTTTTAACTCCCTTGTTTGCGTAATATTTTTCTATATTTTCAAGTTTTATCATCTTATTATCGTTATTCGTTTATTCGTTGTTCGTTCTTCGTGTTCGTTCGTCTTTGGTCTTATTCGTATTTAAGGGCGTCAATTGCATTGGCTTTGGCCGCTCTTAACGAACGTATAGATACTGTGATCAAAGTGATGATCAAGGAAACAAACATGGCTATAACAAAAGGCCATATGCTCACATTAATGCGATAGGTAAAACCATTGAGCCATTTCGAAACAAATACATAAGCTAGAGGCCAAGCTACCAGATTAGCTATGAAAACCATAAGCAGGAATGAACCGTTTAGCATTTTAACCAATTCAAATGTAGATGCACCTAATACTCTTCTGATGGCTACTTCTTTGGTACGCTGTGCAGCTACAAAAGAAATCAACCCAAATAAACCGATGAATGAAATGAAAATGATTACTCCTGCAAACACTTTAAATAAAGTACCCATGATCTTCTCGCTCTCATAATAGCTGTTGATCTCATCATCCATGAATGAAGAACTGTATACATATTCTGGAAACACATTGTTCCATATTTTCTGTATATCTGCCATACCTGTCATAATCTGTTTGCTATCAAGCTTAACCGCCATGGTGTAATAGCTGTTTTTATAGGTGCTGATGGCTATTGGCGAAATACCGTTATGCAGGCTAGTATTGTTAAAATCTTTTACCACGCCTACAATCTGTCCAGGACTGCCACTAATGCTTAGCTTTTTACCTATAGCTTCTTGTGGATTAGGTACATTTAATCTTTTCAATAAGGTTTCATTCACCACATATTCTCTAATGGTATCGCTTTTACTATAAGCTCTGCCTGCCACAAAATTTAGCCCGAATGTTTTAAAGTAATTTTCGTCGCCAAGTTTCGTATTTACCTGAAAATCGGCATCTTTTGAGCTATTGTATGAAAAACTGCTTTCATTATTGTTAGATGAAGAGGGTGCAGACATACATAAGCTCAGGTCTTTTACGCCGGGTACTTGCATAATACGTGTTTTTAATACATCAAATCTTGTTCTGCTGATGCTATCGTTAGGAATATCTACTAAAGCTATAGCTGAAGGATTAAAACCTATAGGTCTTTCTCTGATGTATTTCATCTGGTTAATGATAACCAAGGTGCCAATAATAAGCACTACCGTAATTGTAAATTGCACTACTACAAGCACTTTTCTCAATCCTAAACCTCCGGTATTTGCTTTTATCTTATTTTTGATGGCTAAGGCAGGACTAAAACCAGACATAACCAATGCTGGATAAAAACCAGACAAGCATGCTACCACAACCGTTAATACAATCATAAATAAAAGTATAGACGGGTACTGAAAGATATTGAAAGTCATGTCTATATAAAGCAGATTGCGCATGCTCGGTAAAGCGGCTTCTGTTAACACACAGGCAAATAACAAGGCTATAAGAGTTAACGAAAAGGTTTCTGTAAGAAATTGTACGATCAATTGTTTACGCATACTTCCCATCACTTTTCTTACTCCTATTTCTTTTGAACGGCTTATAGATTGAGCGGTAGCTAAATTGATAAAGTTGATACAAGCCGTAAGCATTAAGAACGCTCCTATTACCATTAAGCCATATATTTCTTTCATAGGCATAGTATTACCTGCAAAATTTCCATATTCGGTATCGTAATGGATCTGGCTTAAAGATTGAAAATGATGTCCTTCTTTACCCGGTCCCTTATCTGTATAATATTTATCAATGAATTTAGCCATTGGGGCATTCAGGCTGCCAATATCTATCCCTTTTTTAAGTAGCACATAGCACTCTGAAGATGAAGAACATGAGCCCCATTTGTCCATCTTCTTGCTCTTAAAGTTTTTATAAGAAAGTATAATCTTAAAAGGGAATGAGCTGTTTTTAGGCAAATCGTCAATTACCCCAATTACTTTATAGTTTTCATTATTTTGGTAGTTAAATGATCTGCCAACCGCATTTTTCCAATCGCCAAAAAAACGGGTAGCCATATCTTTGGTTAATATGGTCGTATTCGGGTTTTTAAGTTCATCTGGTTGTCCTGCTAACCACTTAAAATTGAAGATGTCA
>DDEP01000212.1 GCA_002336465.1 Pedobacter sp. UBA1951 | reverse complement strand
GTCATTCTGAACTTGTTTCAGAATCTTAGGATGGCATATGCCTTGATTTAAAGATTCCGTATCGAGTACGGAATGACGAAAACTTTTAGAAACCCTCTCTCTTGTATTGTGATCTATTAGTTTAAAGTCTTGTAGTATTCTGCTTCTTTTGCGCTTGGTTTTATCTTTTCAGGTGTTCTGCTGTAACGTAAGCGGTGGCTAAAGAACAAGTCTGAAATATCGTCTCCGCTTGATTGTAAGAAGATAATATCAGGTTCTGTATATTTTGCCCTGTCTTCCCAAAGAGATAGATAATCATCTATAGAATAACCTAATTTGGCTGAGTTTAGCACTTCTTTATTCGGGAACATGGTTTGCAATAAACCCGAACCTGTTTTGGCATTGTCTAAGAACGGAAACTCAAACATAGAATCGCCAATCAATAAAATTCTTTGTTTTTGCTTAGGGAAAGTTAGGTCGTGATCCATTCTTAAACCCTGTTTGTTGGTAACCAGCTTATAAGGCAGGTTTTTACCACCATCTAAAATGGTGTTCTGGCTTGGTTTAAAATCGCCTAAAAGCTCAGGTCTGTTGTCATAAGTTGTGGTAGCTTTTACATTGTCGTATTTTCTGATGATTTGCGCCATCTGGTCAGCTAAGATTTTAGCTCCGTTTTGGTTAAAATGCCCATCAACAGGAGCAAAAGTAATGTCTTTTTTATTGGCGATGTTTGGAACAAAATCAACAAAATCTACTCCATTTTGCGCACACAGGTTTTGTATAAAAGGTTTTCCTATTTTATTCATAGAAACCTCTGGTTCGGCAGTAATCCAGCAGAATACAACTTTAGCACCTGTAGCTTTGATGTCTTTAACTAATTTCTCAAAATCAGTTTTATAACGTTCTTTTAACTCGGTAAGGATTTCATTTGAAGCCTTAGAACCGTCGTATAACTGCTCTCGTGGTATGTTCACGTAGCTGTTTGGGTCTAAGCCTTTTTCGGTGGTTGCCTCAGCAGTTTCGCCGTTAAGGTTAGACAAGGCGCCTATAGAACTTACTACGCTTTCTTTGTCTTTGCTTTTGGTATAAAAGAAAAAACCCAAGGCGCCTAAGATTACTATTGCAGCGATGATTTTAACTAAATTGTTCATAATTTAAAATTGAAAATAAAGAAATTCTGTTTGGTTATTAAGATTTTTTGATGAAAAAATAATCATGATCAATATGGCGCATATGCTCCATTTAAAAATAAAATTGGTATTTGAAATGGCTAGCGCATAAGGCTTATTACGTTGTATCCACTCTGCAACCAAAAGACCTACAACCCAAAGTAACATCGTTACACTGATCTCGGGTTTTGCTAACCAATCGCTGGTAAATAGTTTTTGTAGCATACCCCAAGCATGGTGCAAGCTTTCTGCTCTGAATATGAGTTGGGTAAAACACCAGAAAATAAATACGATGATACCACTTATGATAGCATAAAATATAGGGTTAAACTTTTTAGCTACTTTCTTTCTCTTCTTTTTGGTTAAGAGTTCATAACCAATAGCTAATCCATGCAGCGCGCCCCATACAATAAATGTCCAGTTTGCACCATGCCAAAGCCCGCTAAGGGTAAAACTAACCAAGGCAGCATAAAAAATACCGAATTTACCCCAGTTTCTGCGTTTGAAAGAAATAGGCGTGAAGAGGTAATCTTGTATCCAACTCGATAATGAAATATGCCATTTGCGCCAAAATTCTGAAATACTCTGCGAGAAGAAAGGATAGTTAAAGTTTTGTAGGAGCTCAAAACCCATCATGCGTGCGCAACCTAGAGCTATATCAGAATAGCCTGAAAAATCGCAGTACATCTGAAAAGTGAACATGATAATGCCCAATGCTATGGTAATGCCGTTCAGGTCATGATAGTTGGCAAAAATATAGTTTACCTGCATGGCTAGTCCATCGGCAATTACAATTTTTTTAAAGAAGCCCCACAGCATTTGCATAAATCCATCTTCAAGTTTGGGCAGGCTAAACTTTCTGTCGCTTTCAAATTGGGGCAGTAAATGGTTAGCTCTTTCTATGGGACCTGCCACCAATTGTGGGAAAAAGGCAATATGCGTAATAAAAGCGATAAACTTGTTAGAAGATTTGTACTTGCCTTGGTAAACATCAAAGGTATAACCTAGAATATGAAAAGTAAAGAAACTGATCGCAAGCGGCAATATAACTTTAATGGGGATAAAATTTAATTGCCAGCCTATTGAGTTTGCTAAATCTACAAAAGAGCTTACAAAGAAATTAAAGTATTTGAAGTAGCATAAAATACCTACATGCACAATTACGCTAAGTGTCATCAGTAGGTTTCTTCTTTTCTGACTGTTGCTTTGATCTATGCTTTTTGCCATGAAAAAGCCAAAAACAGAGCTGAAAAGTAGTAATACGCAAAAACGCCAGTCCCACCAGCCGTAAAACACATAACTTGCCAGTAACAATACAATATTCTGGGCTTTACGGTATTTGAATAAAGACCAGTAAAGAATGAATACAATAGGGAAGAAAATAAAAAACGATAGGGAAGAAAAAAGCATCTGATTAAATCTTACCTGATATTAAGTTTACGAGATCTCCCACGTTGTTTAGTGATTGTATCTCTGTAAGGTTGAATTTAATGCCATATTTCTGCTCAATGGCATAAATAATCTGTACGTGATTTAAAGAATCCCATCCTTCAACATCTTTTGCAGTAGTATCTAAAGAAAGCTCAACTTTGCCTTCGTCAATTACATCTTCAAAGATCAGGTTCAATTCATGGATAATTTGCTGTGTGTTCATTTTAAATAGTTGTTATCTGTGTTTCAAATGGTTTATAATCAGCCAGGTCTAAATGCCAATAATTGTTCTGGTGTTTAAACCCTAGGTCTTTGTAATGGTTTTCTACAATTCCGTTTTTACTGGTAGCTATATATTCGCCTGTTATGGTTGTGCAATTGTTTTCTTTGGCGTAATTAAATATGCTGTTCAAGGTAAATTGTTCTACATTTCGTTTCAACACCCTACAGCTCATGATCCAGTTATGGATAAAAAGATCGTTTTGTTGCTTGCTTAAAAAAACGGCAGCAATTAAGCCGTTATCTCCATATTTATCGGTTAAAGATATGGCGAGTACCTGATGATCAGGATTTGCAGCAAAACGTTTAAGCTCTTCTTCATCAAATCTTATGGTACGCAGGTTAAACTGGTTGGATCTTAAAGAAAGTTGTGATAGGCGGGGAAGATTGAAATCATTTAACGGTTCTACCAAGCCTTTCATTTCAAGACTGGCCAAAAATTCTTCTTCGTTGCTGAAATAAGCTTTTGCTTGAACTCTTTTTGCTTCTTCTTTGTACTGCTCTGTACGTTTTGCATCATTATCTGATACTCCGGCAGTTTCAAAAAGGTTCAATGAATTGATGTAATCTAAATAGGCAGCCGGGTCTTCTGGTAGATCAGGTACGGTAACCAAAGGCAAATTCTGTTTAACCATTTCTCTTTCAAAAGGATTGTCGTCTATGAAAACCATAGAATCGAAACCGATATTCAGTATTTCCTGTATCTTTTGGATATTAGAAACCTTATTGTCCCAATTGGCCATAAAAACAGAGATGTCTTCTTCTCTTAAGACCATTTCTTGATGCTTCTTGAAAGGTTCCAGTGCAATAGATTCGGTGTTTTTACTGGCTACACAAAGAATTATACCTCTATTTTTAAGTTCTTTAGCCCATTTCTGTATTTTGGTGAATACTTTTCCGATGCCTAAACCACCAATTTGTATGTTGTTCATGCCATCATCGCCAATCACGCCGCCCCATACAGTATTGTCCAGATCAAGGATAAGGCATTTTTTGAAAACACCCAATTGTGCTTTGATAATGTCTGATACAGCTTTGGCCACATAAGGCAAGAAATCAATGGAGAAATACATATCTGCCTGTATGAGCATCTTTTGGTCTTTGATAAAATCAATTCCAAAACGTGCTTGCTGACTTAATAAATCAACAATATATAAACCGGTATGCGTATTTGCGAGCTTGCTTAAACCAAAATTTAATTTGCGGCACTGGTAGATATAAGATTTTTCATATTGGCTACCAAAATTCCCAAAAACCTGATCATTGGCTTCTGCGTAATTAAAATACAGCAGTTTTGCATTTAAGGTTGTTGTGGCAATGTTCAGGTAATCTTCTACTTGGCTTATTTTGTAATTAGAAAATTGATCTCTTTGATCTAGAGGTGTTTTATAAAAATCATCCTTGAGTTTTGTTTCTGCTTCAAAAACAATAACAAAGTCTGGATTAAAAGTATGAAGGTCTGAGTTAGGATTTTTAAACTGTAAGTCTATCTGGTTATAGGGAGCTTCGTAAAGTTCAATTCCAATATGCTCTTCTAAAGCATAACCTTGAATGGCTATGGCCAGAAATTGCGTAGCTGTATCGCCTAATAAAGCTACCTTAAGTTTTGTTTTTGGGTTAAATTCTCTTTTTAAATTCTTTTTGAGATGATTAAACTCATACATAATTAGTTTGGTTATAAAGGGAAACGGCTAATAACTTCATAAAAAGAAAAACAGGGTGCAAAATCTGTTCCATTTAGTAAAAAATGGTTTAAGGCTTAAAAACCAATATATTAAGCAGGTATTAATTTTGCGGGTAATTTTGGAAGGGTATTTTTCGGTAAAAAAATCTACAAAATGTGGGTATTTTTTGTAAGACGGTAGAGTTATCCACTTTGATATATAGACGTGTTTGGCGTTAATTATCAGAGAATTAACTTTGCATAAAACGATAAGAAACTTGGCACAGGTTAAACTATGGCTAGGTAAACAAATCATCATAAGATGTTTTCTAAATCTTATTTTTGGATAAGATTACGATAGAGGATTTTGAGGCATTCGCCCAAAACGAGTTCGCTGTTTTGGTTGGCATAGCTTGCGTTACAGCCATTGGTTATGGCCACGAAACCAAACTTTTCTTCAGGATCAAAAAACATGGCACTATATAAGCCGTATGCAGATCCCGTATGGCCTTTCAATGTTTTTCCTTCAATAATATCAGTAGAGGTTAATGCCAGTCCATATTTACCATTGTTGGCAATACCTGTTTGCATGGTTTTGGCACTTTTTTTAGAGATAATCCTTTTACCATTTGCTTTTCCATAATTCATGTGCATTTGCATGTATTTTGCCAGATCTATTGCCGTGGTTTTCATGCCACCGGTAGGAGAGAGTATCGGTGTACTGTAACCCAGTACATATTTGCTCAATTCTTCGCGACGTGGTGCATAAGCTGCAGGAGAAGCCTCAAAAGTATTTTTTGAAGCATTATGTTCATATAAAGTGGCAAAGCGGCTTGAATCTAAAGAATCGACACAGTAATTGCCATAAAAATTGATCGGCTCCAGAATGTGTTTTCTGATGTAGTTGTCAAAACGTAATCCAGTTATTTTCTCAATCACTGCACCTGTCATGTTAAAATTAAGATTGCAATAATCGTAGGTACTTCCGGGTTCATTGTTACTATAGCATTTTGCCCAGTTAGGGTTTTTATCAGGATTGATTGCATCTAAATTGAAATAACCTTCGCTATCGTTTAGGCTTGAAGTATGAGAAAGGACCATACGTAAGGTAATTACTTTATCAGGAAACTTAGGGTTGCGTATCCTAAAACCAATCAGTTTTCCAAAATCATCATCTAAAGAAAGTTTTTTTGCTTCTACCAATTGCATAATGGCCGTTGCAGAAAATGATTTAGATATAGAAGCAATCCTAAAAACATCTGTCGTGCCAAGTTCTGTATTTTTTTCTATGTCTTTTTTGCCCCATGCATTGCTGTAAATCAGTTTGTTATTTTTGATTACCGCAACAGAAAGCCCTACCGCCTGCATTTTTTGCATGAGCTGGTTTATTTCTGCATCAATATTTTTCTGCTGTGCGTAGGTGTTTAAGGCAACACACAATACGCATATAAACGATAAGAGTTTACGCATAAATTAGGGATAAGCTGAATGTATTTATTTGTTATTGCACTGAGCAAACACCTAAAGTTAAGTTGTTAACGCTATTTTTTCTGATTTTTTTTAGTTTTTTCTATGATCGCATCTTTATTTATGCTCTGAGAGGCTTTCTGTGCTTCTCTCTTTTTCTGTTCTCTGCGGTATTTACCTGAAATTTTTGATAAAAACTCAGAGAACGTATCAAACTGCTGACTGTAGATCAAACCTAAAGATGTGATGTTACGGTTAGGATCTATACCAGGATTAAAGAAGATACTTTGTTGTGTAGGTGGTTTATTGGCTACTCTGGCTACCAAGTTGCCATCTTTTTTAATCAGTGCAAGTATTTCCAACTCATGCCCAACACTGTTACTAAAACCTATGGAGTTGTCTATTGAACTTTTAGAATTGTCAATTACGCCCGCGTTTACAATAATCCTATCGTTAAAGAATTTAAATGAAGCACTGGCTTCGTTCAGAGACCTGATATTGATATCTACAAAATTTAGGTTCAACGATGAGAGCAAGCTGTTAAACTGACTGAATAAAAGCTCAGTAGCTGTACTCGTACCTACAGAACCTAATTGTTGGGTAAGGTTTTCTTTGCCTGTACCCGGTGCAAAGCGGCGTTGTATAATTAAGCTCAGCGCTTGCGTGTTAAGATTATTACCATCGTTGAAATAAGCTTGTAACTCGTCTTTTATGGCTGGATTGGCTGGGAATGAAATGTCTAGCTTAATATCAGGTTGTAAGAGCAGGCCACTTAAACCCATTTCCACTTCGGTTTTAACGCTCTGGTTTTCGTTACTGCTACCGTCACGGTTGGCAGCCCTGTAAAGATCAGATAAGTTAGCAGATAAGGCATATACCGCCTTTAAGTTAATTTGGGCAGCGGTAGGGTTACCTGTCCATCTAATGGTACCACCTTGTCTAATATCAAATCTTTTGTTGATTACTTCTTGGGCAGTAAAATCGAAGTTACCGCTCTCTATCACGTAATCGCCTTTCATCTCAAAATCGCCTACATTGTTAATGTTCAGCTCTAATTCAGCATTTCCCTTTCCTGTTAGTTTACCCAACACCGTATAAATATTGGCAACGGTATTAGGGTCAACTTTAAGTTTAAAGCTCATGGTAAGCCCTTCAAACGAAGATTGTTTTTTTATGACTTTAGTGGTGTCTTTACTTACGAAGGTGATAAAGTCTTTTTCTGATACCATCTCAGAACTGTTTAAAGGCAAGTTAAATACCGTACCTTTTTCAGTTTTGGCATCAATCTTAATGTACATGTTGTTGGTAGGGCCTTTAAATGTAAATTCTCCGGTTCCGTAAGCTCTACCATAGTACAATGAATTATCTCTTGATGTAGTATTCAGTGCCATTAAGCTGTTGGCCACCAAATTAACATCTATATAAGGATTGTCTAGATTGTTTAAATCTACTTTTCCGTTGGCTATAGCGCTATGGTCTTCAAGGTCTTTCAGTTTTAGGTTATTGATGCTTAAAATACCTTTTTCAATTTCAATTTCATCAGAGATGACATAAGTTGTCTTGAGGTAATTGACCATTAATTGGGCTTCATCTAATTTAACGCTACCATTAATGTTCGGTTTTTCTAAACTGCCGTTAACAGCTAAGTCTGCCGAAATTTTACCTTTAAGCTTAGATACCAAACGACTAACAAAAGGTTCTAAAATAGCCAATTCGCTATCGTTAAGATGAGCATTTACATCTATGGTCTTGTGCATCAGGTCAACAAAACCTTCTGCGTTAACAGTCTCCCTGTCAGATGTCCTCACTTTAGTGAAGACCTTTATCATTTTGTTTTCGCTATTGAAGCTCGATGTATCGGTTAATGTGCCGATATAAGTATTGTTAAATCCAAGTGAATCTATGGTAAGACTATCGTTTATTCTTGGTTGTTTGAGAATAGAATATAACTTGGTTTTCCCGTTTACGTTCCCGTTCAGTTTTAAGCCAAGAGTTTTTACAAAAGGGTTGAGATTATTGAGCTTAAAATCTTTGAACTCTAATGAAAAGAGGTCGGCTACGTTATCTGATATAACTCCATTTGCCGTGATTTCTTGGTCTTTATTGGCTAAAGAGAAATTACTGATGGAAGTTTTTCCATTGCTGAAACTGATTTGAACTTTATCTTCGATATTCCACTCTTCGTGATTGATGAGCAGGTTTGACGGGAGGATACTGATTTTTGCATTTTCATTCGCAAATTCCACCAATCCGTTTAAGTCTAATTGGTTGGCATCTTCGGCATTAGAGAGCTTAATGTTAAATGCAAGACTATCATTTCGTAAGATATTAGAAATGTTGATGTTCTTTATATTAAGACTGTCATTGATATCAATACGATCTGAGGTAATAATAGTGGTCAATTGCCTTTCGGAAGTATTTTCATCAATAATGATGTTATTGGCCGTAATACCTTTAAACTTTAGCCTTTTGATGATTCCACCCAAAGTAGCTTTATTGTTCCGCGAATCAAAAGAACCAATCAATAACGATTGGTTATCTATCTCCAATCCCGGCGAGATCAGTTCTGCAATAGGTTCAAAATTCTTTATCCTCAGAGAGAAATCAAATATTTGGGTTTTATACTCTATAATATTTGCGGTTAAAGAAGGAATGTACTTTTTGGCAGTAGATTTAAAGTAAGATACAATGGTATTGAGATCATACTGGCCTTTGATTCCTGCCTCAAGAATATCGGATTTTACAGTAAGACTTCTGTCTATGCCTATACCCGTGGCTTTTAGTTGAACAGAATCTATGTTATAAATACCACGTACATCATCTAGTTTCACCTTTTCTACAGTAAGATCACCTTGTATGTTATCTAAGTTATTACCCGAGAAATTACTTTTTAATGTAGCGTCTATTTTTAAAGAGTCTTTAAAAAGGTTCAGCGTTCTAAGCTTGGCATTTTTAATATCGGCTGTAAAATTAAATATTGGCAATGCAGGGTTTAGGTTAACACCTCCGTTAAATACCAATTGGACATTCTTATCGTTGATTTTTAAGTTCCCGTTAAAAAATTTCTTATCAAAAGTTCCATTAATGTTAATGTTCCTGTAGCGATAATTATTGAAATCGAGATAAGTAACCTTGCCATTTAGGTCTTCTGTAAGTTCTTTAACCTCAATTCCTTTTCCTTTAACATACAGTTCAGAAGTAATTCTGCCCAATAATTTTTCGTCTATAAGATTACCAAGATTAAAATCATAAGTCTTCACGTTCCCGTTGTAAGAAGGCGTTCCCTTTTGATCAATCTTCATGTTAACATCAGACTTTAAGCGACCTAGTTTAGTCTTGAACTCGCCATAAGCTATAAAATCATTTTGGAAGCCCGTAAAGTATCCGTTAAAATTAATGTTGCCGAATTTATTGATGATATCAGGCACCATTTTTACTTTTTTGCCTGTAATATCCGTTAAAATATCGTCTAGATCTTTTTTATTGGTACCTGCCATTTCTATTTTCAGGTCCATAAAAGTCTGTTCCCAATCAGGCAAGCCTTTAAGCGAAAAATCTCCTTTGATATAAGTGGCTTTTCCGGCATTAACGGCAAATTTTTTAGCCTTTAGGTCATTTACGTAGCCCGTAACCTGTCCGCTGGCATCAATATCGAGATTCATTTTAGCCAATTCAGGGGCAAAGTAAGCAATGTCAGACGAGGCGATGTGACTGTCTTCAAAGTTTGCTTTCATTCTTACCTTACTGGTATATTCCCTAAAATCACGATAGCTTTTGAACTTCATCTGGTAATAGTTCTTAAGCCTGCTTTTATTGGTTATCAGTAGCAGATCTTGCAATTCAATAGCATTGCTGTCAACCGTGGCAAAAGTGGTTAGGTTTTTAAGATAGAAGCCGCTTTTTTCTCTAAGATTAAGGTTCTTTATCTTGGCTTGTATAATATGGTTATCTGTATTCAGGTCTTCAAAAATGCCATTCAGGTTTTTTACATCTATATCTTCAAAGTTAATCTGGTTGCGCTTTATTTCGTTGTATTTAAGGTTCTTGTACTTGAAATTGGTGTTGTTGAGAATGATTTTATTGAAGATGATATCAAATTTCTTACCCTTTTTTCCTTTTGGTGCAGGCGATTCGAAATAATCGATAATGAAATCTAAATTAGAACCTCCGTCTTTATAATCTTTTAGAAAAAAGGTGCCTTTATCTACTTGTATGTCTCTAATGTTTAAAATCCTATCGCTAAGTGAGAACTTATTAATATCTACGGTAAACTTCTGAAAGTAGGCCAGTGTATCTTTTTGTAAGTCAAGTACCAAGAAATTTTCTAATACAATAGATTTAAAAGGCTTAATGTACAAGCCGGTTAAGCTTACCGTTGTTTTAAGTTCTTTAGACAGGTAGTTGGCTGCTTTTTTGGCTACAAAAGTTTGTACGGGCTTAAACCTTAACGCAAAAATCGTTAAGATTAACAGCAAAATGACTGATACTATTACCCAAAGAAGTATTTTTAATAGTTTTTTGATAATTTTGTAGCTTAAAATTTTTTAACTGTGCCTATAATATTAGCCATTGAGTCATCTTGTGATGAAACATCGGTAGCTGTTTGTAACAACGGCAAAATTACTGCCAATGTTATTGCAAACCAAACAATTCATGAAAATTATGGAGGTGTAATACCAGAATTAGCTTCAAGGGTTCACCAACAGAATATTGTTCCTGCCGTTCAACAAGCTTTAGCCATCTCAAAAGTAGATAAAACACAGCTAGATGCCATTGCTTTTACCCGTGGCCCCGGGCTATTAGGATCTTTGCTGGTGGGGGTTTCTTTTGCAAAATCTTTTGCTTTAGCTTTGGATTTGCCTCTTATTTCGGTAAACCATATGCAAGCCCATATTTTGGCTCATTTTATTGACGAGCCAAAACCTAAATTTCCTTTCTTGTGCCTAACGGTTTCGGGTGGGCATACGCAAATTGTGTTGGTGAAAGATTATTTTGATATGGAGATTGTGGGAGAGACCTTAGACGATGCTGCAGGCGAAGCTTTTGATAAAACAGCCAAAATTTTAGACCTTCCTTATCCGGGCGGGCCTTTGATCGATAAGTATGCTCGCGAAGGAAATCCGCATGCCTTTAAATTTCCTGAACCTCAGATACAAGGACTAAATTATAGCTTTAGCGGTTTTAAAACTTCTATTCTTTATTTTGTGAGAGACCATAAAGCTAAGGATGCTAATTTTGTAGAAAACAACCTTGCAGATATCTGTGCTTCAGTGCAACACAGTATTGTAAATATCTTAATTAATAAGTTAAAGAAAGCTGCAAAGCAGTATAATTGTAACGAAATAGCCATTGCAGGTGGGGTATCGGCAAACTCAGGGTTAAGAACTGTTCTGCTTGGTATGCAGGAAACGTTAGGTTGGAAAGTTTATATTCCTGCTTTTGAATACTGCACCGATAACGCGGCCATGATTGCCATCGCAGGTTATCATAAATATTTAGCTGGCGAATTTGTTGAGCAGGATGTTGCGCCAATGGCGAAAATGGAATTTTAAGTTTTAAGAAAATGGGAGCTACAAGTTTTATATTTTTTAGTTTATTGTTATTGCCTTTATTGGGCTTTTTATACTGGTTAATTAAACAGGATAAACGCAAGAACAAAAACCTTATTGGGATTATTTTGTTGGGTTTGGCAATTTGCGGAGCAATTTATGTGATTACCAAGTTGGACAAGAATTTTGTTGAAACCAATTCGCATATTACGCCTAAATCGTCAAACTTTTAAAATAAA
>DDEP01000179.1 GCA_002336465.1 Pedobacter sp. UBA1951 | reverse complement strand
GGCCATATCTTTGTGTATAGCTAGGTTGCCAGCAGCAACATTGAAAGTTTTCTTTACCGCATCAGTCTTAGTATCTATTACATATAAATTAGAAGGTATCTTATCATAATCGCCTCTAGAGGTTACATACAGATCTCCATAGCTATCAGCTTTGATCCTGTGCAGGTTGATACCTACATCAATACGTTTTATTTCTGTATTGGTATTTAGGTTAATAACCGAAACGGTTCTTTCATAATTAGGGTAATTGTAGCCTCCTGAATTGGCAACATAGAGTTTCTCTCCCACTACTGCCATTTCTTCGGGCTGTTGCCCTACATTAATCTTAGTTGAAACAGTCATAGCAGCCGTATCTATTACTGCTACGTAACCATCATAAGCTGTAACATAAGCTTTGTTCTTATAGAAAGCTACGTACCTACAATTAGGTATATCTACTTGTCCAATCTTCTTCGCTGTTTTTACATTTAAAATTTCAACTTTGTTAGAGCCATTTACTACTACATAAAGGCGCGAACCATAAATCTTTACATCGTTACCTACATCTCCTAAGCCTAAAGTAACTTCGGGATTGGCTTGCCCGTAAATATTTCTGCGGTACAATCCATCGCTATAATCATAATAATCTAAAGACGCTTTATTTGAACCCCAGTTTCCTTCATTTAGGATATAAAGACCATTTACAGCAGTAATCTGGTCTGGCAATTGCACCTGTTCTTCTGGAGTAACGCCTTTATCCTTGCGACAAGAAAAAAGTGAAACAACTACAAGCAATAAAATGCCCGTTTTTTTACATATTCTATTCATTGTATTCTGTTTTAAATGTTTGCATATAAAGAGATCCTAAAATTTCGGCCCGGCATGGGATAGTTCAATATCACATCGTAATATTGATTAAACAGGTTATTCACTTCGACCGAGATTCGGTATTTTATTTTTCTATGATCAAAAGATTTGTGAAAAGCAATGTCGTGGGTGTACCAAGCTGGTACGTAGTTTACAGGTATATTTGCTTTTTGGCTGTATCTTTCGCCTGTATAAATAAAGCTATAATTGGCTCCCCACGAATTATAATTGGCATTTATGGTAGCTGAACCACTGTTCAAAGGGATGTAGGGAATTTGCTGGCGGTACGCATACCCAGTTGGCGTTACATCTAAAGCCTGTTCATAGGTATAATTTATCTTGAACGTAGCCGAAAGGTTTCCTAATAACCAAAAGCTCTGCAAATTAATTTCAGCTCCTCTGATTTCCACCTTATCGAGGTTCATCATTGTCCACCTGAATAGATTTACGGTTGGTATAGCTACGATTTTATCTGTTACTTGGTTCAGATATATATCTCCTTGTACACTAAATCCTTTAAACAATGAGGTCTTTAAGTTTTTGTTGTAAGTAAAACCCAAATCATATTGTTTGGTGTATTCGGGCCTAAGATTGGTATTACCGATGAACGTATAATACAGATCGTTAAAAGTAGGCATACGGAAAATAGATTTATAAAAAGCCCTGAGCCTAAATTCGGCTGTTTTAAAAGGCTGCCATGAAGCTAATACGGCAGGCGTATAGACTGTTTTCTTACCGGCTGGAATGTTGTTCTTTACTTCATCGTTAACATAGGTTCGCAATACATTGGCCTGTACCTTAAGCTGTTTCCAGTTCCACTCGCTGGCAATAGCTAATAACCAGGTTTGTCTTAAAGGATAAGCAAAGTTGTTGAGATTGGCATCGAGCTGCTGCAATGAATAGTCTGAAGACAACAAAGCTTGCCAGAAAGTGGTTAACCGATACTGGTTAGCAGCCGAAAAATAAAATTCTTGTTGTGTATAGTGATTATCTAAAATACCCGAAAGCTTTTTAAATTCAGGATCGATGTATCGAGTGTAATCATATCCGTACTTGGCATTTAAGAGTAATTGGTATCTGCTTGAATTTTTACTTTGGTAAGAAGATTGAATAAAGAAATGATCATCCCATTGGCGTTGGCTAAAATTAAATTTATTAGACACAATAGCGCCTGGCAAACCCCGTTCGCTGCTATATTGATAAAGATTAAATTGTAACCTTGCGCTGTCGGTAAATAAATGATGTAGTGTTGCCTCTGCCCGTTTTGCAAAAATATCAGCATTGTGCCGTACCACTGTAGTATCGTAAACGCCATTGGTATAACGGTACTTATATTTTCCGTTGGCATTGATCAGCTCGGCGTTAATGCCTAAGCTCGTACGTTCTGCTAAACGGTAATTGTATTTAAGTGTAGGGTTAAATAAGCCGAAAGAACCACCTTTAAGACCAATTTTTAATTGGTGTTTTTGATTTTGTTCAAAATGTGGTGGACTAGCTTTAAGGTAAAGACTGCTGGCAGCAGCATAAGCTCTTGCAGGTTGCAGCAAGGTACTGTTCTGACCATTATACAAAGAAATTTCCTCTAAATTTTCTAAAGAGAATTTTCCTAAATCAACCTGACCATTTTGTGCATTGCTAAGCTGAATACCATTATAGAATACAGCAGTATGATTGGTTCCCATACTGCGCACATTAATTGTTTTAAGACCGCCTACACCGCCGTAATCTTTAAGCTGTACGCCCGAAAAATAACGAACAGCGTCAGCAACAGATAGGCTGTTAATGCGTTTTAACTCTTCTCCCGAGATCAACTGAACGGGAGCAGGAGAACTTAGCATTAAACTGTTCTTTTTTGCATTGATCTGTACTTCGTTAAGTTGCCTAACTTTTACAGTATCTGCCTGAGCCCATAAAACCATGGGGCAAAAACAGCATATTGCAAAAATGCAATAGCAACAAACCATGCACAGAACTGCATTTTTGTTTTTAACCATTGTTGTGAGTTTTATCTCACAGCAAACAGAAATTAAGGAGCAAGTAAAATAACCGCACATCACTCCTAGCTTCAATCCCCGAAAGCTATGAATCCATAATGCTAAAGGCAGGTCTTCTGACTTACTCCCTGTTTTCTGCCTTCCCGTATAAAATACAGTGGCTATTGAATAGAAAACAGTTAAAAGAGCTTACAGCTGCGGGACAGTTACGGATTTACACCGTATTCCCTTTTAATCCCGTGTAGGTTACTAACGGGAACCAAAAGCTCAGCAAAGGTAGTTATTCTGTACTTAATTCTGAAACGTGCGGAAGCTAGATTTATTGGTTATTAAATTGGTTCAGTTACATCTTGCTTATATACAACAAAGCCCCAGATCGCTCCGGGGCATTTGCAACTCACCTAAACCAATTAGTTTTTATCAAAATGATAATGATAGCTCATTTGTTTTTCTGCCTTATCAACAAGTGTAATGTTCAAATGGTAATGACCAGCAGGTGCCGAACTGAGATCTATATTTTTATTTAAAAAGAATGAAACAAGACCTTTCATCTCCACATCATTATAAATAAATTCTCTTGTCCATGCGCTGGATTGCAGCTCTACTTCTACCCGTTCAATTTTATTGGGAGCGTTGAGTTCTCCTGAAATATTAAGATTTGTTGAACTAGTATTTACCACGATCTTGTTTATTACTGGCAAGCTCAGATCTTTTACAATACTAAAGCCTGCTTTTGCTTCAGAACGTTTTCCTTGTTCATCCGTAACAACAATCAATAAGTTATAATCTCCCGTCTTAGCATCACTGGGTACATTAATATTTTCATAAAAATCACCATTTTTCAACCCTTCGTAGCCTTTGGTATAGGTACTGAGGTAGCTCCAACCAAAACCTGATTCGGCAAGGGTAATCTGTATTTTTATAGATTTTATTTTTCCTGATGCCTTGATTTGAGCATCAATATGTAAATCCTGTCCTGTATAAGCAGTTTTGTTATTGTTCGCACCTATTTCTCTGATATTTATCTCAGGTAGTTCAGTCCCTCTCAATTCAGCCTCCTTTTTGCAGGAAAAAATAGTACTGAAAATTATCAGTACACCAATAAATTTTATGCTGTGTATCTTCATATTTTATTGCTGTTCATATTTCCCAAAATAGTAAAGACCGCTATACCTAAAAACTGTCAGTCTTTTATTGGATAAAAAACCTAATTCTGTGGTACTGCCATTTACATATTTAAATGCGCTGCCATTGATCAGGGTATAATTATTAGTCGTATTATCAATTGTAGCTGCATCTGTGCCTAATCCGTAGGTTGTACTCGTTTTATTAAAATTGTAAATCAAGCCCTGACGGTTACTTGCCGGTCCCATCTTAAATTCCTCTCCTTTAAATATTTTACCAGCCAACTGATTGTTTTCAGTAACAGGAATCAGATCTCCAGTAGCGCCGTATTCTGTAGTAAGTGCTTTATAATAGGCTGATGTAATCTTCTTGTCTTTATCTAATGAAAATTTCGCTAAACGATAGTTGTTAGGGTCTTTTACTTCAAAAACAATTTCGTCATCTGTTAAAGTATAATCGCCAGTTAAATTATTTCCCGAGCTGATAAATACAGCTTTATTATTTTCTAAAAAATTGATAAAGAAAACACTGGTATAATTCTTAGAAGCAGGTGTTAAGGTTCCCCCCACAAAATATCCAGTAATCACAAAGGGCTTTTCAGGTGTATTGTCTTCGTGGTGATCCTTTTTACATCCTGTGCTCATAAGGATGCTGGTTAACATAATAAATAATACTCTTATCGATTTCATGGTTCTTTGCTTTTTTATATTTGTTGGTTTTTATACTTAGTTTTTTATAGTTTATCATCCCTCATTACCGGTAAAGGCCGATTCCTTCCGAATCAACACTGGCAAAAACATTTATTTCTTCAGGACATGTTTAGAAAGTGTTTTATATTGATAAAAGACTACTTTTCAATACGCAAGGCATAGAAAGTACAGACTTTACCAAAACGAGAAATAATTAAAGAAATACCCGATGGGTTTTCAGGTTAATACAAATTGATTACAAGACCTATTTCGAGGCTTATACCGAAAGGCCGTAAAAAAAAAATTAACCTATTGAATAAGGAGGGCCCTTATTAGAGAAGTTCTGTAGGGTAAATTTATAAATCCTTGTATAAACAAAGGTATTTAAGACAGTACATACATTAGCAGGAACATTGATTACAGGCGGGTATGCCATTAATATCTGCTTACCTTTAATTTCGGCGATATAATCGCAGATTAAACATTTTTCTGCTGCATTAGAAATAGATTTCTCTGTACTGATTTTTGTATAAACATTACCTTTATGATGCGAGTGTAAGGTTTGTACTAAAGGAATAGCAAGAAACAACATCATTAACAGAAAAGCACCAAATTTTTTGGCGCCTTTGTTATAATATGTTTTCTTTCTTTGCATCTCCACTGCAAAATTGAAATTTTTATTTACAAAGCAAAATATTTTTTCATTTCAGTTTCTGAATAGCATTTAGAAATTAACAAGAAAAGCACTTAAAACACTATTTTTCAGCTTTAAGCACTTATCAAATAAACCATCGAGATTAATGTGGCAATTTATCTCTGAGCCAGCCATATACCCATGTACCAGCAATAGCACTAAATAAGGTTACGATGACTATGGTAGCACCTGTTCCTATTTGAGCAAACAAGGGTCCGGGGCAAGCACCCGTTAAAGCCCAACCAAAACCAAACAGTAATCCACCATAAATCTGTCCTTTATTGAATTTCTTAGGCGATAGCACTATAGATTCTCCATAAATAGTTTTGATGTTAAACTTTTTGATCAAGAATACGGATATCATGCCCACCACTACCGCACTCCCGATGATACCGTACATATGAAATGATTGCAGTCTGAACATTTCTTGAATGCGGAACCAACTGATTACTTCTGCTTTTACAAACACGATCCCAAACAATAAACCTACCACTAGATATTTGATGTTGTGATACCACTTGTGTTGCAGTTTACTTTCATTGATACAAACAGTATCTAAAGAACGGACTTCAAAATCGGTATTTGTTTCTATATGTTGCATATTTTATGGTTAAAGTGAAAGAATAAGAGGTAAAAATAAATTAGCCATGATAAAGCCCCCTGCCATAAAGCAAATGGTAGCAACCAAAGAAGGCCATTGCAAATTAGATAATCCCATAATGGCATGGCCACTGGTGCATCCTCCGGCATAACGCGTACCAAAACCTACTAAAAACCCTCCTACCACCATCAATATAAAGCCTTTTAGGGTAAAGAGATTTTGCCAGTTCATCAAATCTTGTGGCACCAGATTGTTATAATTGGTAACGCCATAAGCTGCCAACTCATTAACCAATTTCGGATTAACCTTAACGGGTTCGGGATTTGATAGGTAATGTGCCGCGATTAGTCCCCCTAAAAATATACCTGCCACAAAAAATAAGTTCCAGACTTCTTTTTTCCAATCGT
>DDEP01000044.1:17698-40704 GCA_002336465.1 Pedobacter sp. UBA1951 | reverse complement strand
TCTCATAGTGATATATCGGCTGAAGAAATTGCTGAAGAGATAGAAAAATCTTTATAAAAAAATAAGGATACCTTGATCAAGGTATCCTTATTCTCTATTGCAATTCCTGTATCAGGAGTTTAATTTTAATACTTTAGAAGTATAATTACGGGTTTCGGCACATAGTTCGTTATCCTCTGCCAATTTCTGTCCGTAACTTGGTATCATACCTCTGATCTTGGTTTGCCATTCGGCAGTTTGTATCTGTTTCTTAAAGCAGCGACCCAATAAATCGAGCATAATAGATACTGCGGTTGAAGCTCCCGGAGAAGCGCCTAACAAAGCAGCTATAGAGCCATCGGCAGCACTTACCACCTCTGTACCAAATTCTAATATACCGCCCCCGCTTGCTTTTCTTTTAATCACCTGAACTCGCTGACCAGCCACTTCTAATTCCCAATCTTTAATATTGGCATCTGGTATAAATTCTTTCAAAGCCTCAAATTTGTCTTCGGGCGACTGACGTACCTGCTCAATTAAATATTTGGTCAAATCTATATTCTTCAATCCCGCCGATATCATCGGTCTTATATTATTGAATTTAATAGACTTTGCTAAATCTAAGTAAGAACCATTCTTTAAAAATTTTGTTGAGAACCCAGCATAAGGCCCAAAAAGTAAAGCTTGTTTACCGTTAATGATACGGGTATCTAAGTGAGGTACCGACATTGGTGGCGCTCCTACCGCAGCTTTACCATATACTTTGGCATGATGCTGTGCAATTACTTTTTCACTGGTACATTTTAGCCACTGTCCACTTACCGGAAAACCACCAAAGCCTTTTCCTTCTTTGATATCAGCTTTCTCCAATAACAATAAGGATCCGCCCCCGGCTCCAATAAATACAAATTTTGCTTTACGTTTAGCTTTTTTACGATTCTCTAAGTTCTTTACCTCAACTTCCCAAGCGCTGCCTTCTTTTTTAAGGTCGCGTACTTCGTGATGAAAATACAGTCTTACATTTTCTTGCTTACCTAAATAAGTAAACATTTCGCGGGTTAATGAGCCAAAGTTCACATCGGTTCCTAATTCCATTTTAGTGGCTGCCACTTTTTCCTTTACATCTCTCCCTTCCATGACCAATGGTATCCATTCTTTTAAGGTTTTAGGGTCTTCGCTGTACTCCATGTCTTTAAACAAGTTACAGGACGTAAGATTGGTATGACGGGTTTTTAAGAAATCTACATTTTTTTTGCCCCATACAAAGCTTAAATGAGGAATATGCTTAATGAAATCTTCGGGTTTAGACAGTACACCCTTTTGTACCAGATAGGCCCAAAATTGCTTAGATACCTCAAAAGATTCTGCAATGCTTACCGCCTTTTTAATCTCTACTGTACCATTAGCTTTTTGTGGGGTGTAATTAAGCTCACAAAAGGCAGAGTGACCGGTTCCGGCGTTGTTCCAAGCATCGGAACTTTCGGCTGCAGCAACATCAAGTCTTTCGTAAATTTCAATGCTTAGACCGGGTTCAAGTTCTTTTAAGAGTACCCCTAATGTTGCACTCATAATGCCCGCTCCTATCAGAACCACATCTACATCGGTTTCGGTAACCGACTTTTTTTTCTTACTCATTAAAAAACCAAATAAAATCTATGTACTCTTAACACCAAGTGTGCTAAAAAGTTTATACTAAAAGTTAAACGTAATTTCTTTCTTTATATCGGGATGTAAGCTATATGCAACAGGACAAGTCTTTGCTGATCGCTCTATGATTTCTTTTTCTTTTGCAGAATAATTGTTAGCGGGGAAATGCAAATCAATCTTGATTTCACTTACCCTACGTGGCTGCTCGGCCATAACCTTGGTTACCTCGGCTGTAGCCCCATCTATATTAAAGCCATGTGTATTAGCTGCTATACCAACAATAGTAAGCATGCAATTACCCAATGAAGTTGCTAATAAATCTGTGGGAGAAAAGGCTTCTCCTTTACCGTGATTATCTACAGGAGCATCGGTAATGATAGTGTTCCCAGATTTTACATGAACCGAAGAGGTTCTTAACCCCCCGGTATAGGTGATTTTTGATGTTGCCATTGCTAAAATTTCTGCAAATTTACTGCTTTACAATTATTTATTATGCATATAGCCTTGCCTTTTAAGGGTTTTCAACTCAATTTCTTATTTTTTTTACATTAACCTTTCATGTTGTACAATTGCGATGCTCAATTGGCCTCATTAAAACTCGATCAACGATTGTTATCCCCTCAAAACATTACACGTTTGCAACACATAAGCCTTATAACTATTGATAAAGATTATTTAACTTTGCAATATGATAGAATTACCTGTTGTAGCTGCTGTTGCCGATAAACCGCGTAAACCGGATTGGTTAAGAGTTAAATTACCTGTTGGTAAAGAATATGCTCAAGTAAGATCTCTTGTGGACGAACACAAGCTACATACCATTTGCGAAAGCGGTAATTGTCCAAACATGGGCGAGTGTTGGGGAGCAGGAACAGCCACATTCATGATTTTGGGTAATATCTGTACCCGATCATGTTCTTTTTGTGCTGTAGCAACTGGCCGCCCGCTACCTGTTGATCATGATGAGCCTAACCGTGTAGCAACTTCTGTTAAATTGATGGGCGTTAAACATTGCGTAATTACTTCTGTTGATAGAGATGACCTTAAAGATGGTGGGTCTATCATTTGGGCCGAAACTTTACAAGCCATTAGAAGAGAAAGCCCAATTACTACTTTAGAAACGCTAATTCCTGATTTTAAAGGTCAGTGGGATAATTTATACCGGGTATTGGAAGAAAGACCTGAAGTTGTTTCGCACAATATGGAAACGGTAAGACGTTTAACCAGACAAGTGCGCATACAAGCTAAATACGACAGGAGTTTAGAATGCCTGAAAAGAATTTCGGAATTTGGTTTACGTACCAAAACTGGTATCATGTTAGGTTTGGGAGAAACTGAAGAAGATGTTTTAGAGGCTATGGATGATTTAGTGGCTAACGGTGTACATATTTTAACCTTAGGTCAATATTTACAACCTACCAAGAACCACCATCCGGTTGTAGATTGGATACACCCCGATCAGTTTGCCAAATACAAAGAAGCAGGTCTTGCTAAAGGTTTAAAATACGTAGAAAGCGGGCCTTTGGTACGTTCTTCTTATCACGCAGAAAAACACTTATTTGATATTGAAGGTATAGCTTAATATAAGCGGCAAGCATAAAAAAGCTGTTCAAAAAGCCTCTAACGTCGTTCTGTACCCGATACGGAATCTTCTTAATCAAGTTTTTAGCAGATTAAGATCCTGAAACAAGTTCAGGATGACGAAGAAATCAAATTTGAACAGCCTTTTATTTTATAACTGATGGTATTGAATTACCTTACAGCTTCGTTAAATATCTGAGCAATGATGTTCCATGTGGCATCAGACTGACGTTGCCAAATAAACACATAGTTAAAGCTTTCTCTCAAATCGGCTTTGTAATCTATTGTTGCCACTCCGTAAGTATAAGCATAATCACCTCCAAGAGCTTTATCGGCCTGTACTGTTTTAAGAGAAATCTTATCTATAACCCTGTTGTTAAAAGCCAAAATATCATTCTTGCCTGTTATCGTTTCTGTTCCTGGAAACTGTAAAACCGCATCATGATTTAAAAAACCCGCAAAAGCTTGTGGGCCCATTGCTTTTAAAGTAGTATTTAAGGTTTTTTCTGTTGCATAAATAATATCTACCGAGGCCTTTAGCTCTTTTGCAGAAGCAAATTTAGGTCTGTAACTGTCTTTAGGCTCAACAAAACTTTTTAAAGTCTTTTTATCAAAAGGCTTAACTGCATCTGCACCAATATCTATAATATATTCCCATTTGCCCTCATTTGCTCTCCATACGGTTAAATAATGTCCGTAGGTAGCTTTACTTCCTTCCATCACAGTATAATTACCTGAGGTAAAACCCCAGTCGCCACTTCTCGATACACGAGCTATGATCGGATCCCAGCTAAAGCCCGAAATATTTTTTGCTGTAGCAAAATGCTTTTTGGCATTTACTGGATTTGGTCTGAAAACAATCGCATCAGAAGCTGCAAATCTTGAAAATGCCGCTGAAGTACCCTCTTTCTTAGTCGAGGCTGAAAACTCTTTTTCTGCTTCTACCAATGACTTAGTGGTGCCGTCTGATCTTTGGGCGTACGCATTGGCGCAAAGCGTCATAGCTAAAGCTGATATTATAATTTTATTCATGTTTTAGGTTTAATAGATGTAGCGAATATAAAGCTAAGTAATCACTTAGGTTAAAAAAGTATTTAACAATTAAACATCTTACTGCGTTTTTTCGCGGTATATGGTTTCAAGTACGGTTTGTCCAACTGCTTTCAAAGTATTTCTGTCAATATTGTTCATATTGTCTAGTTGTGTATGCCAGTTTACATAAAACCCAGAGTTATCAGAATAATGGATAATATCTGCTGTTGGCACACCTGCTTGGTTCATCCAGAAATGATCATCAATAATATTTCCTGAAGGTACATTGATAAAATAAGCTCCATAACCAATTTCATTGCCTACATTCCAAATCTTGTTTACCACATTAGAAGCATATTTTCTCGATACTTCATCCTGTGTAAATTGTGCATTGCTACCTCCCACCATATCTAAATTAATACCATACATAGCCTTATAACCAGCAACATGTGGGTTTTTAGCCCAATATTGTGAACCTAGGCACCAAGTGGTTTCATTAGGGCTGGTATCATTGGCTTTGCCATAATCTTCAATATCCCATAAAATAAAATCAACCCCTACTGCTGGTTTATTCTTCTGTATCTGCCTTGCCATTTCTAAGATAACGGCTACGCCGCTAGCTCCGTCATTTGCAGCTTCAAAAGGTTTGTTTCGCATATCCAAATCAGGATCTTGATCAGAAAAAGGACGTGCATCCCAGTGCGCTGTAACCAATACACGCTGTTTTTTTTCAGGGTCAAAAACAGCAACAATATTTTTCAAGGTATGGCTCTTGCCATCGTAAGTTTTTACCTGCGTTTGCTGAACGCTAACCTTAGCGCCAAAACTACTTAGTTTTTGCTCAAGATAAGCCGCACATTTAGCATGCGCATCTGTTGAGGGAATACGTGGGCCAAAATCTACCTGAGCTTTGGCGTAAGCGTATGCACTATCTGGATCAAATTCAGGAGATGTAAGTTTTACCGTATTTTCTGTACTCTCCTCACCTCCATTATTTTTATTCTGCTGGCATGCATGCAAACTAAACAACGCAATAACTGGGAGTATTAACCATCTTTTTTTCATACTTAATTAACTATATTTTAGTCCAGGTGGTACCTTCTTTACTATCTTTTAATTGAATACCTATGTTCTGCAAACCTATACGGATCGAATCTGAGGTGGCATAATCTTTATTAGATTTGGCCTCTTGCCTTAACGTAATGATCATATCCAGCACATCATTCAAATCTGTATTGTCAGCTTCTTCATTTTTAAGCCCAAAAATATCGAACACAAAATCATGCATCAGTTTTTTAAGCTTTTCAAGTTCCTCAGCCGAAATCTTATTGGTGCCATCATAAATGGTATTGATGATCCTAACCGCCTCAAATAATTCTGCAATGGCAATAGGACTGTTAAAATCATCATTCATTGCGTTGATACAATTTACTCTTATTGGCTCAATCTCTACATCGCTTTGTTCTGATGGCACTAATTTAGGCAGTAACGCCATAGCGTTCATCAAACGTTTCAATCCTTTTTCAGAAGCATCTAACGCATCGTTACTAAAATCTAATGTACTGCGATAATGTGCTTGCAACATGAAAAAACGAACCGTCATTGGGCTATATCCTTTACGTAACAAAGGGTGATCGCCAGTAAAAAGTTCATGCGGTAAAAATCCGTTACCTGCCGATTTTGACATACGTGTACCATTTACGGTAAGCATGTTGGTATGCATCCAATATTTAGCAGGTTGTACATGAGAACAAGCTTCTGATTGTGCAATCTCGTTAGTATGGTGCGTAGCTGCAAGATCCATACCTCCTCCATGTATATCAAATTCTTGTCCCAGATATTTAGCGCTCATAGCCGAACATTCGATATGCCATCCCGGGAACCCCATGCCCCATGGCGAAGGCCACTGCATCAGCGTTTCTGGCTTAGCCTTGATCCATAATGCAAAATCCAAACGACCGCGTTTATCATCCTGACCATTCAACTCTCTGGTATTGGCCAACATATCTTCTAGATTACGGTTGGTAAGGATGGCATAGTTATAGGCTCTACTGTATTTTTCTACATCAAAATATACCGTGCCATCTATCTCGTAAGCATAGCCATTATCTATGATGGTTTTTACCATTTCTATCTGCTCAACAATATGTCCGGTAGCTGTTGGTTCAATGCTTGGCGGAAGGGTATTGAACAGCCTTAGCACTTCATGAAAACCCAAAGTGTATTTTTGTACAATTTCCATAGGTTCTAACTGCTCCAACTTGGCACGTTTGGCAAATTTATCATCGCCTTCGTCCCTATCGCCTTCTAAATGGCCAGCATCGGTAATGTTACGCACATAACGCACTTTATACCCTGAATAGGTAAGATACCTGAAAATCAGGTCGAATGAAATAAAGGTACGACAGTTACCCAAGTGCACATCACTGTAAACAGTGGGACCGCACACATACATCCCTACATGGGGTGCATTTAAAGGTTCAAAAATCTCTTTTTTGCGAGAAATTGTATTGTATAACTGAAGTTCTTGTATCATATTACAAAGGTAATTTTTTTAGCGTTAAACGGTTTTAGTTTTCTTCTGTGCTAAGTAAAGATTTACCAAAACTAATATCACTGCGTACAGGAAAATGATCTGATAATTTTGCTTTCGAAATATGGTAGTTGTGAACCTGCAAATTAGAAGAAGTAGCAATATAATCTATCTGGAAATTAGGAAATTTACCATTATAAGTTTTTCCGAAACCCTGCCCCTTTTCGACAAAAGCATTTTTTAAACCACGCATTACTTTACTAACCGCATAAGATGCAGGCGTATCATTAAAATCGCCAGCAATTATAAAAGGAAGTTGGCAATTGCGCAGGCTATCTTTAAAAATTTCTACCTGTCCGCTTCGCTTTAAGAATGCCGATTTTAGCATCCCTGCTATTCTTCTTGTAGGGCGGTATTGGGCATCCATTTTTTTAGATACCTGATCTATGTAATCATAATCTTGTTTATCAAAAGATATAGATTGAAAATGTACATTGTAAATTCTTAGTACCTGATTTTTAAACTGAATATCGGCAAATATGCTACCGTTACCAGCAGTTACAGGCCCATAAATTACCTGTCCGGTATTTTTAATAGGGTAACGCGAAAAAATAGCCGCACCCCAAGCTTCATAATCGTTTTTAGCAGAGGGCAGAAAATAATAATACTTTAGACCTAGGCTTTTTTTAACACTATCGGTAATGTCAAATGCACCTTTATAACGCGTATAATATTCTTGAAAACAAATGATATCGGGGTTTTGCTGCTTAATAACCTCAAAGATCTGGTCTTTGGTAGAGATGTCATTATTCTCGCCATAACGTTTAAACTGATGCACGTTATAGGTCATTAATCTTATAGCATTGCGATCTTCTTTTTCGCCACTGCCTTCATCTCCAGAAAACTGGTAACTGGCAGTTAAAGGTCCCCAGCCGCACAAGATTAAACCAGCAATTACTATAGAAAACAGCCATTTTTTCCTGAACAGCCAATAAATAACCATCAGCACATTTGCAATTAAAAAATAACTGTATGCTAAGCCAAAAAAAGCAATATAAATGAACTTACCAGGATCTATTTTGCCAGCTACCACACCCAATAGCAAACCCAGAGCAAACCCTACCGTGATCAACAGCATTAGTTTATCTATAAATGTAAGCCTGCTCTTTTTTACCATTATTCTTTGCTTGCGTCAAATAAAGTTTGTTTTTCTTTAGCAGTTAAATTGCTATATCCGCTTTTTGATATTTTATCTAAAATGGCATCTATTTCTTGCTGATTTGCTTTTTTAGCTTGCTGCTGTTGGGTTCTACTTGTCTTTTCGTTTTTAATTACTCTTAATTTAGGTTTTCTTTTAAACAGGTTACTTAAATCATTACCTTTTTGCAACAGCTTGATATAGGTAAATCCCCATAGCACGCCACCTAAGTGAGCCAAGCTACCGCCTACATTCATGCCTGAAGATGAAGTACTGATGATATCCAGTAAAATATAGGCCAATAGCAAATACTTTAATTTAACTGTACCAAACAGCATTAATCGTATGCTATAATCGGGCAGTAAGGTAGCAATGGCTGTAAAAACTGCCATAACCGCTGCCGAAGCTCCAATTAGTACTGCTCCCGGTACTGCATCTCTAAAAACAGGAGCAATATTGTAAATCAGGGCAAAGAACAAAGCTCCAGCAAATGCGCCTCCCCAATATACAAAATGAAACTGATGGGCTTTTAAAAAGTCGAGAAATAATTGCCCCATCCAATACAACCAAAGCAAGTTGAATAAAAGATGAAAGAAATCTTGATGAAAAAAAGCGTAGGTAGCAAGGGTATAAAACTTGCTTAACCACAGATGAGGATCAGCAGGAAAAGCAAAATATTGCTGAACAAATGCACCTACAGCTCCGTTAAAGCCACTAAAGAACCCTAAAACCGATAAAATGCCCGTTACTAAAAATATTGCTGCATTTATACCAATATACAGCATAACGGGGTTACCCGATTTGAATACCCTATACTTTATTTCATTCCAAATGCTACTCATAATAATCGTAAAATCTGTTGTTGTCTTTCCAGAGTTTTACCAGTAAAAAGCCGATCAGGGCACCGCCTATATGCGCAAAGTGCGCCACTGAATCGCCTTGAAATTTACCCACACCTAAAAACAATTCTAAAACGACATAAACCGGGATTACGTATTTAACTTTTAATGGAACAGGGATAAACATGATGTACAGCTCTACATTTGGGTATAACATGGCAAAAGCCACTAATAAACCAAATACCGCTCCAGATGCACCAACCATAGGGGTAAAATAAACAGATGCCAAAGTGGCCGATTTTTCCATGGAATATAAAGCCGGGTTGAACCTGTCTTTTAGAAACAGATCTAAAGGAATTTGCCCTCTATTTATTGCCGAACCCGTAATCTGGTAAACCTCAAAAGCTTGTACCGCCCACTGCAAGGCCAATGCGCCCAAACCAGTGATAAGGTAAAAATTGATAAAACGTTTTGCTCCCCAGCGCTGTTCTAATACGCTACCAAACATAAATACAGCGTACATGTTAAAGAAAATATGCATGAAACCGCCATGCATGAACATATAGGTTATAGGTTGCCAAAAACCAAAACGTGGCGAATCAAAATAATAAACGCCTAAAACCGTACCCAAATCTACACGAGTTATAACCATGGTGGCTATAAAGAAGATCACGTTTATGATCAGTATGTTTTTAACTACTGGTGGAATATGAATATTGTTCATACAATAATTTTACGTTTTTTATGATTTATCAAATTTTGCTGCAAGTTCTGCCAGCGTTAGGGTTTGTATGGTGGCTTTTCCACTAACACCCGTATTAGGCATTTTACAGGCAAATAATTCTTCTATTAAAGTGTTCATTTCCTGCTGACTTAAAGCCGTGCCCGCTTTAATAGCGCTGTTGCGGGCCATGCTCCTTGCCAAGGCTTCTCGCTTACTTAGTTTTAATTCTTGTTGCGAGTTTTTAAACCCTTCTATCAGGTGTTCAAACAGTTCGGTTTCATTTACATTTGTGCTACCTAGATCAGCCGGAACTCCTTCTATGATCAAAGTATTCTTACCAAACTCACGCACATCAAAACCTAGGTTTTTAATATCTTCGAGCAAACTTTTTGCCAACTCATAATCGCCGGCAGATAAGACTACCGTTTGCGGAAAAAGGCTCTGTTGCGAAGCGCCTCTTTTGTTCTCTAAGTGCATCAAAAAACGCTCATACAAGATACGTTCATGCGCTGCTTGCTGATCTACGATCATTACTCCCGATTTGATCTGCGATACAATAAAGCGGTTGTGCACCTGCATATATTGTTTGCTAGGCACGTCAAAAGCCTCATCATCCTGATCATCTATATCAATAGCCGTTTGCTGACTTTGTTCAAAATTATTGATCTGGTATAAAGATTGCCAATTTTGCTCGGCTTCTTTTTTAGGCGTATAAGTTTTTGAAAAGGCAGAATCTTTAGGGATAGCGCTAGAATTGGTTTTAGGTGGCCCAAAAGGGTTAAAATCTGGGTTAAAACTAATACTTGGCGGCACAATATCTTCGGGAGCTTTAGTACTTATCATTCTACTAAAAGCTGTTTCTTGTTCAAAGTCTAAAGTTGGCGTAATATTAAACCTGCCTAATGATCTTTTGATTGCAGAGTGCAAGATGGCATAGATCGATTTTTCGTCTATAAACTTGATCTCTGTCTTTGTGGGATGCACATTTACATCAATGTTAGCCGGATCAATATCAATAAACAGCACATACAACGGAAAATTATCATCAGGTAACAACTCCTGATAAGCCTTGTTTACTGCATGGTTAAGGTAACCGTCTTTTATAAAGCGGTTGTTCACGAAAAAGAATTGCTCTCCACGTGTTTTCTTGGCAAACTCTGGCTTGCCAATATAGCCTTTAAGGTTAATAATAGAGGTTTCCTCTTCAACAGGGATCAACCTTTCGTTGTAATTATTGCCCAACAAATGTACGATACGCTGTTTGATAGATGCCGCCGGAAGACGGTAAATCTCGCTACCATCATGGTGCAAACTAAATGCAATATGTGGCTTGGCCAAAGCTACCCGCTGAAACTCATCAATGATGTAACGCATTTCGGTAGGATTGCTTTTGAGAAAATTACGACGTGCCGGGGTATTGTAAAACAGGTTCTTAACCGATATGCTCGTACCATTTGGGGTAGCCACCGGTTCTTGTTTAATAAAATTATAACCTTCTATTTGAACCAAAGTACCCACTTCATCTTCATGACGTTTGGTTTTTAGCTCAACCTGTGCAATTGCGGCTATAGAAGCCATGGCTTCTCCTCTAAAACCCATGGTACGTATGGCAAACAAATCTTCGGCTTTGCGCACTTTAGAAGTTGCATGTCGCTCAAAGCACATACGGGCATCGGTAATGCTCATTCCGCAGCCATTATCAATAACCTGTATCAAAGCTTTGCCCGCATCTTTTACGACCAACTGTATCTTATCTGCCCCCGCATCAATTGCATTCTCCAAAAGCTCCTTTACTGCCGATGCCGGCCGCTGCACCACCTCTCCTGCTGCAATCTGGTTGGCAACACTATCGGGTAAAAGTTGTATTATATCAGACATCTATTTGTTTTGTACCGTTGCTAATTTAGCGAAAATAAGGCGTACCAATAAAAGCTGTTTTCACATTACTGATACTAAATGACTTACATATGAGTTTATGATAACTGCAGGATAAACTTAAGGTTAGAAAAAATTAGAACAGGCGTTAATGGCGTTAGTTTTTATTGTTTTTTTTGAAACTGGGTTAATCTATCCTACACTTCATTAGAACGATGCGACCATTTGCTTTATAACATTACATTTACTTTTTAGCCAAAACCGTACAGAGTTTTATATCTTTATCCATATAAACACCATACAATGAAAAAGATTTTGTTCCTGTTATTGGCAACGGCCCTGTTAAGCTGTAAACAAAATAATGCCGATTTAATTATTTACAACGGAAAAATATATACGGTAAACCAAAATTTTGACGTAGCCGAAGCCATGGCCGTTAAAGATGGCAAGATCATAGCCGTTGGTAGTACTGAACAGATCCAAAAACAATATACGGCCAAAGAAAGCATCGATGCGCAACAAAAACCCGTATATCCGGGCTTTATAGATGCGCATGCGCATTTTGTTGGTTATGCACAAAGTCTCAAAAATGCCAATTTGGTAGCCGCTAAAAGCTGGGATGAAATTTTAGAACGCCTAAAGGCTTATGCACAAACAGATAAAGAGGGTTGGCTTACCGGACGTGGCTGGGATCAGAACTTATGGCCTGATAAAAAATTTCCTACCAAAGATAAATTGGATGAGCTGTTTCCTGATAGACCGGTTCTTTTAACCAGAATAGATGGGCATGCTGCCATTGCCAACCAAAAAGCATTAGATATGGCTGGCGTTAGCAAAGCCATTAAAATAATAGGTGGCGAAGTAGTAGAAGAAAATGGCAAACTTACAGGTTTATTAGTTGATAATGCTGTAGGTTTGGTAGCAGATAAAATTCCTGCTCCTGATCAAAAACAGTTTAAGAAATACTTATTGCAAGCACAGCAAAACTGTTTTGAAGTTGGCTTAACTACAATTGATGATTGCGGTTTGGATTATGAAACTGTAGAAGCCTTAGACAAACTGCAAAAAGACGGCGACTTAAAAATGAAATTATATGTATTGCTGTCTGATGCTAAAAAGAATTATGATTTCTTGTTTAAAAAAGGACCTATCAAAACCGATTTATTAAACGTAAGAGGTTTTAAAGTATATGCCGATGGCGCACTGGGCTCACGTGGTGCCTGCTTGCTGCAGCATTATAGCGATATGCCAAATAAAACAGGTTTCTTGCTAAGTGAACCTAAACATTTTGAAGAAGTAGCTAAAAAAATCAATGAGCATGGTTTTCAGATGTGCACGCATGCCATTGGCGATTCTGCAAACCGTACAATCTTAAAAATCTACAATCAGGTATTGGGCGGTAAAAACGATAAACGCTGGCGTATAGAGCATGCACAGGTTGTAGCTCCTCAAGATTTTAACTTATTTGGTTCGGCAAGTGTTATCCCTTCAGTTCAACCTACACACGCCACTTCAGATATGTACTGGGCTAAGGATCGTTTAGGTGCCGAGCGCATTAAAACGGCCTACGCTTATAAACAACTATTGCAACAGAACGGATGGCTTGCTTTGGGCACCGATTTTCCTGTTGAACACATTAACCCCATGCTTACCTTTTATGCTGCCACTTTAAGAATAGACAGCCAGAATTATCCAAAGGGAGGTTTCCAGATTGAAAATGCATTAACACCTGAAGAAACCTTACGCGGCATGACAATTTGGGCAGCGAAAGCCAATTTTGAAGAAAAAGAAAAAGGAAGTCTTGAAGCAGGAAAGTTTGCCGATTTCGTTATTATGCAAAATGACCTGATGCATGCCAATGGACAACAGATTTTAGACAATAAAGTATTAAAAACCTACGTAAATGGTCAAAAAGTATATGAGAGAAAATAAATTAAAAACACTATTAACACTCTGTTTCACTGTAATTATTACCACTACTGCATGTGCACAGGAACATAAAAAGAACCAGATTAGGTTAAAAGACATTGAAAACGTCATTAGCAACACGGTGCTCTTAAACAACCAAGACAATGTAATCCCTATAAAAGGCTTAACCCAAAAAAGATTTGTGTCTGTTAATTTGGGTTATGAAAACCAAGCGGCTTTTGACAGTCTTTTAAATAAATATGCTGATGTAAAGTTAACTGATGCGGCTATATACAAAGATTCTACCTCTTACAATGATCTTGAAGACGATTTGAAATTCTATAACACGATCATTGTAGCTTTAAACGATAAAATGGCACTCAATGGTAAAAACATCAATTTTATTAGCAGTTTAACTAAAAGCAAACAAGTTATTGTGGCTTTGTTTGGACATGGCTCAAGTTTAGCTTCTTTTGACCATTTAAATATGCCTATTGTATGGATCAATTCTAGCAAAAATGAATCTGCTATGGTTGCACCACAAATTATTTTTGGTGGTATAGGTGCTTCACAAACCTTAACCAAAGCGCATTCAGCTAAATACACCATTGGTTCTGGCTATAAAACTACTGCAACCCGATTGAAATATACCGTTCCGGAAGATGCAGGTGTTAACAGCGATGATTTAAAGGAAATAGACGACATCATGCTCGACGGTATCAAGCAGAAAGCAGCCCCAGGAATGGAAGTCCTAGTAGCAAAAGATGGTAAAGTAATTTACAACAAAGCCTTTGGTTACCATACTTACGATAATACCATGCCAGATAAATTATCTGATATTTTTGATCTGGCTTCGGTTACCAAGGTTACCGCTACTACACCAAGTGTAATGCGCTTGGTTGAACAAGGCAAACTGAATTTAGATACCAACATAGGTTATTACATTGCCAAAGCCCGCAACACCCCCATGAACAACATCCATGTACGTGAAGTGATGTTGCACCAAGCTGGTTTTATACCTTATATTCCTTTTCACAATTTTGTTAAAGAAGGCGATTATAGCAGAGATTCTTCGGCTGCTTACCCTACAAAAGTTGCCGATAACTACTACATCAAAAAGGGATTTTTCAATGATTTTATGTGGCCTAAAATGCTAAACTCGCCTATTAAAACCAGAGGGAGTTATGTTTATAGCGATATTAGCATGTATGTAATGCAAGATATTGTAGAACACATTACGCAAGAGCCTTTAAATGAATATGCCCAAGAAAATTTTTATACTCCTTTAGGTATGTACCGCACTGGCTTTTTGCCACGTAACCGCTTTAGTAAAGATGAAATCATCCCAACTGAAGATGATAAAGTATTCAGAAAAACTTTACTGGAAGGTTATGTGCATGACCAAGGTGCTGCTTTAAAGGGAGGGGTTGCCGGGCACGCTGGCTTGTTTGGTACAGCTAACGACCTAGCTATTTACTACCAAATGTTGCTGAACCAAGGCTCTTATGGTGGCGAACAATATTTTACTCCGCAAACAGTACAGACTTTTACCAGCAAACAATCTAATGTAAGTCGCCGTGGTTTAGGTTTTGATAGATGGGATTCAGATTTGACTAAGAAATACCCTTCAGAACTGGCTTCTCCGCAAACCTTTGGTCATACTGGCTATACAGGTATAGGTGTTTGGGTAGATCCCGCAAGAAATATGGTTTACATCTTCTTATCAAATCGTGTTAACCCTACAGTTACCGAAATATTGGGCAGGTTAAACATCCGTCCACGTATTGAGGATGTGATTAACAAAGCCATTGATAAAGGCAAGAAATAAACATAGTATGTCATATTGAGCTTGTTGAAGTGTAACTCCTGCGTAAGTAGGCTTCGACAGGCTCAGCCTGACATAACTCTCACTCTGTGTTTTGTCATTCTGAGGTTTCTCTTTCCTCTCATGCTGAACTCGTTTCAGCATCTTTTTAAGAAACAAACAGACCCTGACTTGGAGCAAAGCGGAAAGCTACGCAGTAAAATGAATTCAGGGTGACGTGATTGGCATGGGTTACTTTAATAGGTCGTCATGCTGAACTCGTTTCAGCATCTTATTCTGAAATAAATTCTAAATAACAAATGTGAGGAACAACAGATTAAACTAAGCGAATGATGAGTTACTCATCCTCGGCTCTGCATACGCCTTCATGTTTAACAGGAAAGTTTAATGAATTGGCAATAAAGCATTTTTTGTTGGCCTCTACATGCAAGCGCAAGGCAAGTTCTTTATGCTCTTTCTTAGAGATGACCACTACAGGACTTAACGTTATCTCACTAAATTTGCCGCTTCCATCAGCATTTTCCATCATAATACCCACAGCATTATCCTGATACTCGATAACCACTATGCCATTCTCGGCACAAAGATGTAAATACCATAGCATATGGCATGAAGAAACAGAAGCCAATAGCAAATCTTCGGGATTATGTTTGGTTTTATCTCCCAAGAAGATAGAATCAGAAGAACCCGAAAGAGGTGCTTTTCCTTCAACTTCAACTTTAAAATCCCTGTCGTACGAACGGTAATCCATAGTACCTGAGCCTTTGTTGCCTTCCCAGGTCAAATTGGTTTTGTAAAGATGCTGCTTTGCCATAAGGTTTCGATTTTCTTAAGGCAATTTAAGATTAAAATGTGATTTTTTCCAGTTTTTGCGCCAAAACTTCAGATATTTTACGGTATGAATCAAAAGTCCATCCGGCAACATGTGGGCTCAACAATACTTTATCATTCTGCTGCAATTCATGATACCATGGTTGCTCGGCCAATGCCGGAAATTTTTCTACTTCCAATACATCCAGTCCGGCTCCTAATATTTTTCCCGCTTTAATATAATTCAATACAGCTTGCGTATTTACAATTTCACCACGGCTTACATTCAAAAAGAAAATAGGCTTTTTAAAATGAAAAAAGTACTCGTCATTTACCATTTGCCGGGTTTCACGCGTAAGCGGAATATGAAGACTTAAAACATCGCTGTGCTTTACGATCTCTTCCATACTTACCTCGCGAACAAGCTCGGTACCAAAACCCGTCTTGTATTTATCGTAAGCAATAATATTTACACCAAAACCACTTAGCTTCTGTGCAAAAGACTGCCCCATAAAACCAAACCCAATAATGCCTACAGTTTTACCTTTCAGCTCATAGCCACGATTGCCTTCTCTGTTCCATATGCCTGTTCTTATCTCATTATCGGCCTTACGGAAATTGTTCATCAGGCTTAATAACATGCCTACGGTATGCTCTCCAACCGCATCCATATTCCCTTCATTTGCCGCCAATAGTTCTATGCCTCGTTCTTTGGCAATTTCTACATCAATATTATCTAAACCGGCTCCCGCACGGGCTACAAATCTTAATTGCGGCGCCGCATCCATCATCTCACGGTCTATCCTAAATTTGGTTCTTACTGCTATTCCATTATAATTTTTAATGACCGCCAAGGTTTCTGTTCTGGTTATTTGAGGCAGATCATCAACCTCATAACCTAAAGCAATTGCTTTTTCTTTAAAAACAGGATGCAAGTCATCAACAATTAATATGCGCTTATTCATGATGGCTTTTTATATAATCTAAGGTTTGTGCAATCCAGTCGGCTTTGCTTGCAATTAGTCTAACATCAGGTTTGATCCCAATGTCTTCAACCGCAAGCTCTTCTTTTCTACCATTCATATCGGTAGGATAAAAAGTAAAACGCTTACTTGGCAAAAGTATATTATCACCATAATTATTGCCATAAGTGATCTGGCCTCTGGTTTCGGTTCCTAAAGTGGTTACATTTTTTAACTTTTTTACCTTTAAAATAAACTGTTCGGCATTACTTACGGTATAAGCATTTTGTAAAATATAGATTTTGCCCTTGTATTTCTTTAATAGTGATATGAACTGCTGAGAGGTTTTATACCCTCCACCGCCATTGTTTCTAAGATCTACAATTAAAAAAGGATGTTTGAGCGAGTCTACTATTTGCTGATAGAATGCTGTTGCTTTTTCGATATTCTTCGTATTTGAAGCAAAGCTGCTTAAACGCAGGTAACCAGTTTGATCATTTAACGACTTAAATTCATAGCTTCCTTTTACATCATTTAACAGGGCATAGTTTGGTGTGGTAAATTTCCTAAATGGAGTTCCAATCAAATCGCCATCTACAAGTTTTACGTTTCTTATTAAAATATAAGGTACCTTTCCATTTGAGAACAGGATAGCATCAAAGCTGGAATGAGAAGTTTTAAAGATATAACCCGATAAGAGTCCTGTTTTAACATTGGCAATATGATATTCTTGTGCAGTTCTGTAGATTGCAAATTCTGATCCCTGCACATAATAAATACCTTCTAAGCTATCAATAGGGGCATTTTTCAGGTTCTCCAGATTAAATTTTGCTTTTATCGCAGGCCATTTATGAACCGTATCTGGCGTTCGGTAAAACCCCAAATGATTATCTTTTAAAGGTGCAATTAAGCGGTAAAGCTGTTTAAATGCTTCAAACTCATTGGTATCGGTTAATGTGCGTTTCAATTCGCTGTACAACTGATAGTAAGCTTTGTTGTTTTTAAGCTGATCTTTGTAAGATTTGGTTTGCGTTATAGCATTGTATAAAGCATCAATATCTGCTTCATTACTATTTTGAGCAAACAGCGTGTTAAAAGAAAGTATTCCAGTTAGAATCAGTATCCATTTTTTCATATGATATAAGACGCTGCTTTTAATGATTTAGCTGCATGGTAGCCACAAAATTAGTTAATTCAATAAAATCATTTACCGTTAGCTGCTCGGCTCTTTTCTCATAAAAAGGATGCTCGCCCAAACGATCTTTTGGTAGTACGGCCGACAAAGCATTGCGCAAAGTTTTTCTACGCTGATTAAACCCCGCCTTTACTACTCGCCAAAATAGTTTTTCATCACAAGGTAAGTTTTCAACCTGATTTCTTGATAAACGTATAACTCCCGAGTTTACTTTTGGCGGTGGATTAAATGTACCCGGTTTTACCGTAAACAAATAATTGATGTCATAATAAGCCTGTATCAGTACGCTCAAAATACCGTATTCTTTAGTTCCGGCTTTTGCCGCACAACGCTCTGCAACTTCTTTCTGGAACATTCCTACCATTTCGGGTATCTGTTGCCTGTTATCTAAAATTTTAAACAGGATCTGCGATGAAATATTGTAGGGGAAGTTACCGATTACGGCAAATTTACCCGGAAAAATATCCTGAAAATTAAGCTTTAAGAAATCGCCGTTAATTAATCTATCACCTAATTGGGGGTATTTATCTTTGAGGTAATGAAAAGATTCTACATCTATATCAATCAAATAGGTTTGCAGGTCTTTTCTGTTCAGCAAAAAATCAGATAAAATACCCATTCCCGGCCCAACTTCTAATACCTGATGGTATTTATCGGTATGAATCAATCCGTTTACAATTCTTTCGGCAATACCTTTATCCGTTAAAAAATGCTGACCTAAATGTTTTTTTGCTTTTACTGAACTCATATTTACTTGCGATATAGCCGATACTACAGGTGCAAAGGTAATTTTTTTAGTTTAGATATGAGAGAGCAGCTAAGAACAAGCACTTCTCTACACATAAACCAGACAGTTTTTTGCGGTTAAGTACAAGAATCGCTAATTTGCGCTAAATTTAATTTTATGAGCAGCAAAGTAAAAATAGGTATCAGTATTGGCGATGTAAACGGCATTGGTTTAGAGGTAATCTTAAAAACCCTTTCCGAAAGTAAGATATTGGATTACTGTACACCTGTGGTTTACGGGCATACTAAGGTGGCTTCTTTTCACAGAAAAGCGTTGCACTTAAGCGATTTCATGTTTAACGTTGTACCTAATGCCGAGGCTGCTGTTGCACATAAAGCCAATATGATCAATTGTTGGGAAGAAGATGTTAAGATAGACCTTGGGCAAGCCAATGAAACAGGTGGCAAATATGCTTTTTTATCTTTACAGAAAGCTACCGACGACCTTGTAAACGGTAAGATTGATGCATTGGTTACTGCACCCATCAATAAAAACAACATTCAGTCTGAACAATTTAACTTTGCCGGACATACCGAATACTTACAGGAGCGAGCAAAAAGTAAAGATGCGTTGATGTTCCTGATCAGTGATGACCTGAGAGTTGGAGTAGTTACTGGACATATTCCGGTTGCTGATGTAGCTAAGAGTATTACCAAAGACAAAATTGTTCAAAAATTAAAACTGATCAACGAGAGTTTAAAAAAAGATTTCTGGATCGAGAAACCAAGAATTGCTGTTTTAGGCTTAAATCCTCATGCTAGCGATAATGGTTTAATAGGAAACGAAGAAGCTGAAATAATCAGTCCAGCTATACAAGCAGCATTTGATGAAGGAATCATCTGTTTTGGCCCTTATCCTGCTGATGGTTTCTTTGGCAATGGCACTTATAAGCAGTTTGATGCCGTTTTAGCCATGTACCACGATCAAGGCTTAATTCCATTTAAAACCATTTCTTTTGGCGCAGGGGTAAATTTTACCGCAGGTCTAAATTTTGTACGTACATCGCCAGATCATGGTACAGGTTATAACATTGCAGGTAAAAACCAAGCCAATCCGTCTTCTTTCATGGAAGCTTTATTTGCTGCGATACATATTGTAAACAATCGACGCGAACAAGAGGCCCTGTTGAGCAACCAACTTAAAACAGGTGGCAAAATCATTGAAACTGCAACTGATGTAAAAGACGACGCGAACTAATCTTTTTGTTTAGTTCATTTAGTTTAGGATTTTACGCTACATATCATTAGCGTCACCCTGAACTCGTTTCAGGGTCTATTTTAACAGGTAAGATATTGAAATAACTTGTCCCGAATTCACTTCGGGAAGTTCAGCATAACGGGGCGAGCAGTGATGAAGAAGAGAATAATATGATGTCAGACTGGCCCTGTCGAAGTTTTACATTTCGACGAACTCAATGTGACAAACAAGCAAAGCCCAACTTATTTTATAGATTTAATCGGATCAGGCAAGGGAATATAATCTGTCTCGCCGGGCACATGGCCAAACTCTTGCGCTACCCATTTCCTTTTGGCTTCTTCTATCAGTGCTTTATCGCTTGCTACAAAATTCCAATGAATAAATCGCTCTTCAGGGAAAGGTTCACCGCCAAAAATATAAACGCTTGTGTTCTCTTGCATAGTAAATTCGCACAACACACCTTCTTTGGCTACCAATAAATTTTTTGGTCCAAAAACATTGCCCTCACTCTCTACTCCTCCTTCAAGAATGTACAATCCGCTTTCGCCAAACAATTGATGCCCTAAATTGATGCTTTGCCTTTCTTTGGTTCTAATTTCTAAAAGATACAAAGGGCTGTAAACCGGTACTGGTGAATGATGTCCCAACACCTCTCCTGCAATCAATTTAAAAGATACTCCATTTTCTTGCCACGATGGTATATCTGCCGCCTCAACATGAAAAAACTCAGGTTCCATCTGCTCCAAATGTTTTGGCAAAGCAACCCAAATCTGCAATCCATGCATTTGACCTTCACGCTTGGCATGCAGTGGCATTCTCTCTGAATGTACAATGCCCTTTCCTGCGGTCATCCAATTTACCTGACCGGGTTTAATTTCTACTACCGAGCCTAAGCTATCACGGTGCATGATACTACCTTCAAACAAAAAAGTTAGGGTTGATAAACCAATATGGGGATGTGGCCCAATATCGATATTTGCATTGCCCGACAAATCTACCGGCCCCATATGATCTATAAAGCAGAAAGGGCCTACCAAACGTTTTTCTCTAAATGGCAGTAAGCGTCCTACCATGAAATTCCCGATTAAACTTGGGCGTTCTTCTATGATGAGCTGTATATTTGACATAACTTTTAGCTTTTAACAAATATAACTCAAATAAAGTTCTGTATTCCATAACCACTTTTCAGAGCACAGTCATAAAACCATTAGGACATAAAAAAAGCCCCCGAAATACGGAGGCTTGGTGTTTTAATTATATTTTAAGTCTAAGCTTGTAAACCTGGTATTTCAACCATTTCGTTTACATCTGCCTGATAATCTACTCCTGCTACATCAAAACCAAACAGGTTAAGGAAATCATGTTTATAACCAGCTAAATCACCTATTTTAGGCAAACTTTCTTCTGTGGCATCTTTCCATAATGCTTTTATCTGGCTCTGTACGTCTTCACGCATTTCCCAGTCATCAACTCTAATTCTTCCTTTATCGTCAACTGGAGTATTTCCTCCGTTATATAGTCGATCGCTAAATAAACGTTGCATTTGTTCGATACATCCCTCATGAATTCCTTTTTCTTTCATGATTTTGTACAATAAAGAGATGTACAAAGGAATTACAGGAATAGCAGAACTTGCCTGCGTAACCAATGCTTTATTTACAGAAACATAAGCTTTACCTTTAATATCAGCCAGTTTATCGCTAATGGTAAAGGCTGTTGCCTCTAAATGATCCTTTGCACGGCCTATTGTACCTTTACGGTAAACCGCTTCAGTTACTTCAGGACCAATGTATGAGTATGCAACAGTTTTTGCGCCTTCGGCTAAAACACCCGCAGCTTTCAGGTCGTCCATCCACATTTCCCAGTCTTCACCTCCCATAACAGCTACCGTATTGGCAATTTCTTCTTCATTTGCAGGTTCAATCGATACCTGAGACACCACTCCTGTATGAAAATCTACTGTTTTATCTGTAAATACAGTACCGATAGGTTTTAAAGTAGAACGGTGCAGAACACCTGTTTTAGGGTTGGTTCTCACTGGCGATGCCAAGCTATAAATAACCAAATCTACCTGACCTAAATCTGCTTTGATCAGGTCAATAACTTGTTGCTTTACTTCATTAGAAAAAGCATCCCCATTAATACTTTTAGCATATAATCCATCTGCCTGTGCTTGCGTTTCAAAAGCAGCGGTATTGTACCATCCTGGCGAAGCCGTTTTACCTTCTTTTGGCTCTTTCTCAAAATAAACACCAATGGTTGCAGCGCCTGCACCATAAGCAGCAGTAATTCTTGAGGCCAATCCAAAACCTGTACTAGCACCAATTACCAGCACTTTTTTAGGGCCATTGATCTTACCCTTTGATTTTACATATTCGATCTGGTTTTTAACGTTCTGAGCACAACCCACCGGATGGGCCGTTAAACAGATAAAACCACGCATTCTTGGTTCAATAATCATATTCGTTTATTTTTTTACTGGCAAGCCAGTTTTTTTGTCAAAACTATCCTAATTTTTTATTCTATGCAAATTACAATTTTTTCAAACGAAAAAAGGAAATGGATTAAACGGTTAATTATTCATGACTTTAAAATCATTGAATACAATATATTTGACAAAAGCGGTTTAAATCAGCCTACACCAAAGAACTGTAAAAACCAAATCATATTAACACCTCCACACCTATTTAAGCATTCTAAATCAATAGCTTTTGTACTTTTATTTCATTAATTTTGCAAGCTATTTTAATGAGAATAATTAACCTATGAGCAAGACCCACGTTGACCTTGGCGAGCAAAAAGATGTTGAAGTATATGGAGCCAGAGTACACAATCTTAAGAATATTGATGTAAGTTTTCCCCGCAACCAACTGGTAGTTGTTACCGGTTTAAGTGGCAGTGGTAAATCTTCATT
>DDEP01000044.1:0-17659 GCA_002336465.1 Pedobacter sp. UBA1951 | reverse complement strand
TTAAGCCCCGTAATTGCCATAGAACAAAAAACCACCAGTAAAAATCCTCGCTCTACAGTAGGCACCATTACCGAAATCTATGATTTCATGCGCTTGTTATATGCCAGAGTTGCCGATGCATACTCTTATAATACTGGCGAAAAAATGGAGCGCCTGAGCGAAGACCAAATCCTAAAAAACATTTACCAAAAATTTGGCGGTAAACCTGCCAATATACTTGCCCCGGTAGTTAAGGGAAGAAAAGGACACTATCGCGAACTCTTTGAGCAAATTAGAAAACAGGGATATGTTAAGGTTCGCGTAGATGGCGAGATTAAAGACCTTGTACCTAAAATGCAAGTTGACCGCTACAAGATACACGACATAGAAATTGTGGTTGATCGCCTCCTTATTGACGAGAAAGATAGCAAACGCTTAAACGACAGCATACAAACTGCTATGCGCTTGGGTAAAGGCGTAATCAAGATCAGCGATAAAGACGATAATGTTGCCCATTTCAGCAAGTTCTTAATGTGCCCTACAACGGGCATATCATATGACGAACCACAACCTAATACTTTTTCTTTCAACTCTCCTTATGGTGCCTGCGAAACTTGTGATGGTTTGGGTTATGTGTTTGTGGTTGACAAGAACAGCGTAATGCCAAACATGAAATTGAGCATTATGAACGGTGGTTTGGCCCCTTTAGGCGAATACCGTGACGTATGGATATTCCAAGTATTAAAAGCACTTGCAAAAAAATACAATTTCTCGCTTTCTACTCCATTAGAAAAATTGGGAGATGAAAATATTAACCTTATCTTAAACGGAGCACCTGACTTATTGAGCGTGGCCGTTGAATACAATAAATGGAACGTTCAGAATTACCAGATTACTTTTGACGGGCTGATTAAACTGCTTGAAGAGCAACAAGAAAAACGTGGCGAAGGTGCAGATGACCTTGAAGCATTTAGACGTTTGGAAACCTGCCCTACCTGCCATGGCGCAAGGTTAAAAAAAGAAAGTCTTCACTTTAAAATTGACGGCAAGAATATCTTCGAGCTTTCTGAAATGGACATCAACACGCTTAAACAATGGTTTGAGCATTTAGAAAGTCGTTTAACAGAACGCCAAAATACCATTGCCAAAGAAATCTTAAAAGAAATCAGGGCAAGAATAGGTTTCCTTACCGATGTGGGCTTAAACTATCTAACCTTAGACAGAACAGCAAGAACGCTATCTGGTGGCGAAGCACAACGCATACGTTTGGCTACCCAAATAGGCTCTCAGTTAATGAATGTCATGTACATTTTAGATGAGCCAAGTATCGGTTTGCACCAGAGAGATAACGAACGATTGATCACAGCACTAAAAAATTTACGTGATCTGGGAAATACTGTTTTAGTGGTAGAGCATGATAAAGACATGATTCTGGAGGCCGACCATGTAATCGATATTGGTCCTGCTGCCGGAGTACATGGTGGTACTGTGGTTGCTCAAGGTACACCTAAGCAAATCTTAAAATCTAACACGCTTACCGCAGCTTATTTAAACGGTAGAAAACAAATTGAAATACCTCAGAAACGCCGCAAAGGCAATGGCAAAAAGCTAAGCCTAATCAAAGCTACAGGACATAACCTCAAAAAGGTATCGGTTGATTTCCCTTTGGGCAAATTTATTGCCGTAACTGGAGTTTCAGGCAGTGGTAAATCGAGTTTAATCACAGAAACCTTGTACCCTATCCTCAACCATCATTTTTTCAGGGCTAAGAAAAAACCTTTGCCTTATGAAAAGATTGAAGGTTTGAAAGAAATTGATAAAGTTATTGAAATAGACCAAGCACCTATTGGTCGTACGCCAAGGTCTAACCCTTCAACCTATACGGGTGTATTTTCTGACATCAGAAACTTATTTGTGCAGCTTCCTGAAGCCAAAATCAGAGGTTACAAACCGGGACGCTTCTCTTTTAACGTAAAAGGTGGTCGTTGCGAAACTTGTCAGGGAGCAGGTATGAAAATCATAGAAATGAACTTCTTACCTGATGTGCAAGTGCCTTGCGAAGAATGTGGAGGTAAAAGATACAACCGCGAAACCTTAGAAGTACGTTACAAGGGCAAATCGATTAGCGATGTACTGGATATGAGCATTGAAGAAGCCTGTGTATTCTTTGAGCATCTTCCACTGATCTATCGAAAAATAAAGACACTTAACGATGTAGGTTTAGGCTATATACGCTTAGGGCAGGCTTCTACCACCTTATCTGGAGGAGAGGCTCAACGCGTAAAACTAGCTACAGAACTTTCAAAAAAAGATACAGGAAAAACATTCTATATTCTGGATGAACCAACTACGGGTTTGCACTTTGAAGACATCAACGTATTGCTTAACGTATTAAACGAATTGGTAAATAAAGGCAATACCGTTCTGGTAATCGAGCACAATCTTGATGTGGTAAAAGTGGCCGACTGGGTAATTGACTTAGGCACAGAAGGAGGAGCCGGAGGTGGAGAAATCATCTTTGAAGGAACACCCGAAGGCTTAATAGAAAACCCAATCAGCTTAACGGGACGTTTCTTGAAAAAAGAAATGGAGGCATAGCTTAACTCCTCTCATCATACCTGAGTCGCCACTCGTAATGCTAAACTTTCTTGTAATAAGAACAAGCTGTTTCCAACCTCTTTGGAAAACTCAGCCGTAAAAAGTATCTGAATATTAAACCATTAGGATGTATAATGAGCCTCTTGTTAATAAGATGGAACAGTTATTGCTGCTATGTTCTGATATCCTTTTTAAGAAAAATATCCTGTTTCATCTCTAACAGTAAATTTTATTGAAAAAGATAAAACATTTTGTTTTAAAAAGAGTTTTATTAAGCAACAATATTCACAATATGAAAGAATTATATAAAAACGAGATGCGTCGTGTGGCAACGAACATTCGAAAAATTCGTGAGAAAAAGAATTATACACAAGATTATATAGCTGCAAAATTAGGCATCTCTCAAAACGCTTACAGTAAAATTGAGTTGGGTTATAGCAAAATTAGTTTAGACAGACTTTTCCATTTGGCAAATTTATTAGACACAGAAGTGGTAGATTTGCTCAAAAAATAAGACTTTTCAACAAATATCCTTACACATACAATTTAAAAGTAAATTGCCTGCATAACACATCAGATTATGCAGCGAACTTTAGATCTTACCATTGCTTTTGTAAAAAATGCTTTAGCGGATGCCGAAGCAGGCCACGATTGGTTTCACATTGAACGGGTTTTTAAAACCGCACAGACCATTAACCAAAACGAGCAAGCCAACCCTTTAATCGTTGCTCTAGCAGCTCTTTTACATGATATTGCAGATAGCAAGTTCAATAACGGGGATGAAGAAATAGGTCCTCAAAAAGCAGGAGATTTCCTAGCCAGCATCAGCGTAAATCAGGAAGTAATCAACGAAGTAAAACTTATCATTAAACACCTTTCTTTTAAAGCCAGTTTTGATAAAAGTACCTACCAGTCTAAAGAACTTAATGTAGTACAAGATGCCGATAGGCTCGATGCCATTGGTGCTATTGGTATTGCCCGTGCTTTTACTTACGGTGGCTATAAGAATAGGGTGTTATATGATCCAGAAATCAAGCCTAATCTAAGCATGAGTAAAGAAGAGTATAAAAACTCTTCGGCCCCTACAATTAATCATTTTTATGAAAAACTATTGTTGTTGAAGGGACTGATGAAAACCGAAACAGGAAAAAAGATGGCCCAACAGCGTCATGATTTTATGTTGAGCTATTTAAACCAGTTTTATGCAGAATGGGAAGGTAATAAATAAGCATTATTTTAACCCCGCACTCTAATACCGTTTAACAATTTCTTAATTTTAAAGTACTATTTTCGTAAAAATTAAAATGCCATGAAACTCTGGGTACTCGTATTTATAACGGCTCTATCTGTAGGCTTATCTATAAGCTTAGTTAATTTCCATTTTCAGGGCAGTTGGTACTATATGCTGATTTCTTTTTTGATTTCATTTACAACCAGCTTCATTGTATTTTATTACCTCCTCGAGAAATATATCTATTCTAAGGTTAAGCTCATTTATAAAATGATACACAACCTTAAACTGGGAAAAGACTTAAAAGAAGCTTTAGGCGAATATGTAAGTTCAGACCCTATAAACGACGTTGAACATGAGGTTAAAGAATGGGCTGGGGCTAAAAAAAGAGAAATTGAGCTTTTAAAAAGACAAGAGAAATTCAGGAGAGAATTTCTTTCTAATGTTTCGCATGAATTTAAAACCCCTCTCTTTGCTATACAAGGTTACATAGAAACTTTACAGGATTGCATGACCGATGATCCTGAAATGGCACTTTCCTTCTTAAAAAAAGCAGAAAAGAACGTAGAAAGGCTTACTTATCTCATCAGTGACCTGGATGCCATCACTAAATTAGAAACAGGCGAAATGCCAATCGATTACCAGAGATTTGATTTTGCGATACTGGCTAAAGAAGTTATAGACTTGCTACAAGATAGAGCACAAAAAACACAAATCTCGCTTTATATTAAAGATAAATACACCACACCTTCTTTTGTGAATGCAGATCGCGAAAAGATAAGGCAGGTGCTGATCAACCTCATTGAAAACTCAATCAAATACGGTAAAGAAAACGGTGTTACAGCAATTAAGGTATTTGCCCTGCATGACCAATTCTTGATAGAAGTAACCGACGATGGCATGGGCATAGAGGAAAAACACTTAAACCGCTTATTTGAACGCTTTTACCGCATAGATACTCACCGCTCACGTATGGAAGGTGGAACAGGTTTAGGACTAGCCATCGTGAAACATATTTTAGAAGCGCACCAGCAAACCATATCAGTGCGCAGTACGCCTCATATAGGCACTACATTTGCGTTTACGCTACAAAAAAGCGATAAATAAACCTACATTTCTCTGAGCTGCTTGAGCAAGCTCCAACATTTGTTTAAGCAAGCCCCCTTAAAGTTAACATTAACTTAACATTGCTATTTTAAATTTGCATCAAATTTAATTTAAAACAATGAGCAGTATTTTTAGCTTCTTTACACCAAAAGATAAAAAATTTCAACCTTTATTTGAGCAAGCAGGCAGCAACGTTAAGAAAATTGCTGAAGTGCTTTTAATAGTTGTAACTACGCCTGACTTAGAAAAAAGAAAGGAAGCCATTAAAGAAGTTGAACGCCTTGAACATGTTGGAGATGATATTACCCACAGCATTTTCATTGAGCTGAGCAAGAACTTTATCACGCCATTTGATAGAGAAGATATTCACTTCTTGGCAAGTGCCATTGATGATATTGCAGATTATATCCAAGCTTCGGCGGTTAACATAGAATTATATAACGTTACAACGATCACAGAGCCAATGGTTAAACTCGCAGAGCTTTTGGTAGAAATGTGCATAGATCTTGAAAAAGCCATCAAAGAATTAAGAAGCTTTAAGAACATCAGAGTTATTGCAGATGCTTGTGTTAGGATCAACAGTGCAGAAAACCAAGCAGATTATACCTGTAACTTGGCCATTGCCCGTTTATTTGAATTTGAAACCAATGCTATAGAACTGATCAAACAAAAAGAAGTATTACAAACCTTAGAAATAGCAACAGATAAATGTGAAGATGCTGCTAATGTTTTAGAATCTATCTTGGTTAAAAACGCATAACACCCATGACATTAAGCATTTTAATAACCATCATTGTACTAGCGCTTATTTTTGACTACATCAATGGATTTCATGATGCAGCCAATGCAATCGCTACTATTGTGGCTACAAAGGTTTTAACACCTTTTCAGGCAGTTCTGTGGGCAGCGTTCTTTAACTTCTTAGCTTATTGGGTTTTTGGATTTGGTGTTGCAGATACCGTAGCTAAAACTGCCGATACCATGCAGATCAATCTGGTGGTAATACTAGCAGGTGTTATAGCCGCCATTATATGGAATCTTTTAACATGGTGGTTAGGTATTCCTTCCAGCTCATCACATACATTAATAGGTGGTTTTGCTGGTGCTGCCATTGCACATGCCGGNNGGTTTTATTGTACTCGCACCGGTTATAGGTGCTATTGTATCTTATTTCATCTCGATTTGGCTCTTGCATTCTTCCAAGAAAAGCATCTGGCCCAAATTGTTTACGATAACCTTGATCATACTTACCTCGATATTGATCTACTCGGAAATGAGATTCTTCCCAGAAATCAAACACCCACGTTTTAAATCTGAGTTACTCAGCGTATTATTAGAACCTCATAACATCAAATGGTTCTTAGTAGGTTTCATTATATATTCTATCAGTTTCTTCTGTTTGATTTTTAGCAGTTTAAACCAAACCCAATCTACTGCATGGCTTAGAAAGATGCAGTTATTATCTTCGGCCTCGTTTAGTTTAGGGCATGGTGGTAACGACTCACAAAAAGTAATGGGTATCATTGCGGCAGCCATTATGGTTTATGTACATCAGAACAACATTTCAGCCAGTAGCTTACCTGATTGGTTACATGTAATCCTACCTTCAAAAGATGCAACCGGAGAAGAAATTGCTGGCCATATGCCAACATGGATCCCATTAGCCTGTTACAGTGCTATTGCGATTGGAACGTTAAGCGGTGGATGGAAAATCGTAAAAACCATGGGTTCTAAAATTACCAAGGTAAGTCCGTTTGAAGGAGTAACTGCCGAAACTGCAGGTGCGCTAACCTTATACTTTACAGAGCACATGAAAATACCAGTAAGTACCACGCATACCATTACAGGTTCAATTATTGGTTCGGGTTTAACTAAAGGTGTTTCTGCCGTAAAATGGGGAATAACCGTAAAATTAGTTTGGGCTTGGATATTAACCATACCTGTTTCGGCCGCTCTTGCTGCAATCATTTATTATGTGTTGAGCTTTTTCATTAAATAATCCATAGAAATTAACTTTGTATAGAGGCTGTAGCAAATTGTTACAGCCTTTTTTTATCACATTTAACTTTGTAGCGCTTCATTTCGAGCTTAAACATCTATACTTGTACCAATAAGGCTAATCTTTTCGTTATAGCCTAAAACTATTTAAAAGCTATGAAAGCCATTTTTACCGGAACTTTTTTATTGATATCGACCTTATTTGCAATTGCCCAGAAACCTACCTTAGAGATTTATGGCAATAGGGGTGCAAGAGGGTTGATGCCCGAGAACACTATTCCGGGTATGATCAAGGCGCTTGAAGAAGGAGCTACTGCACTTAAGATTGAAGTTGTTATAACCAAAGATCAAAAAGTAATCGCATCGGCAGAACCTTTCTTTAACAACGAAATATCCTTAAACCAAGATGGCGAACCCATTACTTTAAAAGATGAGAAAAAATATAACATCTATGCCATGAACTATGATGAGGTAAAGAACTTTGATGTAGGTTCTAAACCCCACCCCCGCTTTCCTTATCAGGAGAAGTTTAGAGTAGGTAAACCTTTGTTGAGCGATCTGATCGATAAAGTGGAAACCTTTGTAAAGAAAAGCAAAAGGATAAAACCTACTTATTGCATAGAGGTTAAGATTATTCGTAACGGTGATCTGGTTTTCAATCCCGAACCCAAAGCTTTTGTAGATCTTGTAATGAACGTAATTAAGCAGAAAAAAATAGAAGATAGGACTACTATCTATTCTTTTGACCTGCGACCTTTACAATATGTACATCAAAAATACCCTGCCGTTAAAACTGCGTTAGGGGTTGATGAAAAGAACGACTTTGAAATACTGGTTGAAAAACTAGGCTTTAAACCAACTATTTATAGCCCATACTTACCTTTGGTAGGAAAAGGACTGATTGATAAATGCCATGCTACAGGCGTACAAGTTGTACCATGGAATGTGAATACACCAAAAGACCTTCAATATTTTAAAAGTTTAGGTGTTGATGGCATCATTACCGACTACCCAGACTTAGCTTCTAAGAGCAAATAATTCTTATACCTAAATTGAATTAGCTGTTTAAGTTAGCTTTAACTATTGGTTTAATCTCTTTAACCCATTCGGCGTACATCTCAGCAGAAGGATGCAAACCATCTGATGCAGTTAAACGAGCATCAGCAAGGGCTTTTCTTGATATAGGTGTTATATCGATATAGGCTATGCCATTGAGCTTGGCAACTTCTTCTTTTATGCGATTAAAAGCATCGATCTCATCGGCTATCTGCTGCACATCCCTCCCGCTTTGTTTACCAAAATCAGTAACGCCCCAATCGGGTATAGAAATTACAAAAACATGTTTCTTATTACTACCCGCAAAATCACAGGCCGTGGTCAAAAGCATTGCAAACTCCCTCTTATACTCCTCTATAGAATAACCCCTATATTGATTATTTACACCTACCAGTAAGGTTACCAAATCAAAGGTCTGTGAGAGCTTTCGTGCTTCAATTGCATCCCTGAGCTCATCTGTAGTCCACCCGGTTTGAGCAATAACCTCAGGTTGCTTAAAAAGCAGTCCTTCTTCATTAAGTAATCTAACCAATTGATAAGGGAAAGAATCTTGTTGTTCAACAGCTTCTCCAATTGTATAAGAATCGCCTAAAGCCAAGTAAGAAAGTGTAGGTTGTGTATCCATATTTGTAGAGGGGTTAGACCAATTAAGGTTAAAGCTAATAAAAACTATATTAGCTTCATTTCAAACAAATGAGCAATATGCAATTTAAGCTTCTCTTTTACTTCTTCCATATCCATTTTTCTACCTAATTCGCGCTGCATGGAAGTTACATCTTTATCATCTATACCACAGGGAACAATATTCTTAAAATAATTAAGATCAGCATTTACGTTAAAGGCAAATCCGTGCATGGTAACCCAGCGGCTGCAACGCACGCCCATTGCACATATTTTACGAGCCTTATCATTATCAGCATCTAGCCATACACCCGTATAACCGGGATAACGACCTGCTGTTATGCCATAATCGGCAAGCGTTAAAATAACTGCTTCTTCAAGCGTTCTTAAATAAAGATGTATATCGGTAAAGAAATTATCAAGGTCTAAAATAGGGTAACCTACAATCTGTCCCGGACCATGGTAAGTAATATCTCCTCCCCGATTAATTTTATAATATGTTGCATTCTTATCTGCCAAGCCTTGCTCATCCAACAGTAAATTCTCAGGATGACCACTTTTACCCAATGTATATACATGCGGATGTTCACAAAAAACCAAGTAGTTCTTTGTGGGTTCATTGGTATTTTCGGTACGGTTCTTTCCCTTAACGGCAACCGTTTCATTAAACAAGTTTTCCTGTTTGTCCCACGCTTCTTGGTAATCGGTTAAGCCCCAATCTATAAATGCAACTTCTTTATTCATACACTAATCAACCACGTAACCCAACATATAACCATCGGGAGTTTTAAAATAATTAACGGTAAGATCACGGGTACCTTCAGGCAGGTTTACCGTAACCTGTAGAGTGCCTTCCTTTTTTAATTTAAAAGGTTTGATGTGCATATGCTGCTTAAACTCAAGTCCTTTTTTGCCATGCCATTTGTAAACGGCTTCTTTAGCACACCAGCAAACATATAAGCCTTCGGTGTTATCGCCTACTTGCTTCTGGGCCAATTCTAAATCAGAAAGGAATTTATGCTTGATCAGTTTGATCTTATGCTTGATCAGTTCAATATCTACCCCAACCGTTTTATTCCGGCTAATAATAACCGCAGCATAATCAAACGAGTGGCTTAAAGAAATACTGGTATCTGAATTTACCAGATAAGGCTTTCCATGCTCGTCAATATGACAGTCTATATAATCAGGTGTATTCAGCATCTTCCTGAGCAAAAGTCTCGTGCTTAACCAGTGTAAAGCCCGTTTACCTTTACTCAACGAGTCGATAACCTCTATCTCATGTTGCTTAAGTTGTAAGCCTTTTATCAGTTCCTCTTCTGTCTCTTCTATTTTCCATAAAGCCAAAGAGGTTTGATCGTCAATTTTTTTATTAAAAACTATCGGCATCCGCTAATTCGAAAATCTATACAAAAGTATCTTAAATTAATCATAATTTTATCCAAATTAGTTAAAAAATGATCTTAACAGATAAGCGTATTCTTGAGGAAATAGAAAAAGGAACCATTATTATAGAACCTTTTAAGCATGAGTGTTTGGGAACCAATTCTTATGATGTGCATTTGGGCAAATATCTAGCCACCTATAAAGACCGTGTTTTAGATGCCAAAGCCCATAACCAAATTGAACATTTTGAAATTCCTAAAGACGGATATATCTTACAGCCTGGCACTTTATACCTAGGCGTAACTTTAGAATATACGGAAACGCACCACCATGTACCGTTTTTAGAAGGTAAGAGCAGCACAGGCCGCTTGGGTATAGATATTCATGCAACTGCGGGTAAGGGCGATGTGGGTTTTTGCAACACTTGGACCCTTGAAATATCATGTGCGCAACCGGTTAAAGTTTATGCTGGAATGCCCATAGGGCAGCTCATTTATTTTATGGTTGAAGGAAAAATAGAAAACCTCTACAATACCAAACAAAATGCCAAATACAACAACAAAACCACACGTCCGGTAGAAAGCATGATGTGGAAAAATAATTTTTAAACCAAATACATGTCAACCTAATCTTAATATAGCCTTTTGTTTTTGCAGCAAGAGGCTATATTTATTTACAAGCAACCTGTTAAACTTCAGTATTGTTTACAAGAATGTAGAACCACCATTATGAAAAAGATAATCCTCTCTGTAATCTTCGCATTTGTTAGCATTTTTAGCGTTAGCTTGGCACTTGCTAACGATGATCCTTTTACAACGTTCTTAAATAAGCTTAAACTCTATACCCATAAATATGCGCAGGAAAAAGTTTATCTGCACTTAGATAAGCCTTACTACGCCATTGGCGACAATATCTGGTTCAAAGCCTATGTGGTAAACAGCGCCACGCAAGAACCATCAACCATAAGCAAGATTTTGTATGTAGAGTTGATCAACGAGAAAGATTCTATAGCGCAGCAGCTAAAGCTACCTTTAAACAGCGGCATTACGTGGGGAGATTTTAAGCTTACAGATTCTCTTAAAGAAGGCAACTACCGGATCAGATCCTATACCCAATGGATGCGCAATGCAGGTACCGCCTTTTTCTACGATAAAACCATTAAAATTGGTAATTCATGGGCAAATAAAGTATTTACAAAAGCTACAAATACAGTTAGTACACAAAATAATGAAGAAGAAATAAAGAGCGTAATTAGGTTTACCGATAAACAGGATATGCCTTATGCCAATTGCAATGTAAGCTATGAGGTTAAATATTCATCCAAAAATCTAACCCGTGGAAAAGGGGTTACCAATGCCAATGGAGAGCTTAGTATTAATTTTGTAAACAAACAGGTAAATGCAGATAAAAACCTAATGATCCACGCAAGCATTACGCTTCCCAATAAGCAGGTCATTACCAAAGAAATCAGCATAGCACCTACTGCTAAAGAAACCGATGTGCAGTTCTTTGCCGAGGGTGGAAAAATGGTAGAAAACCTGCCCGGTAAAATCGCTTTTAAAGCAATAGGCAGTAATGGTTTAGGCGAACCTATTAGCGGCACCATCGTAACCTCGCAAGGCCAAGAACTCACACATATTGAAAGTAACGCTTTGGGCATGGGTTCTTTTTACCTTAACCCTATGCCGGGCGAAACCTATAAAGCGATCATCAAACTTAAAAACGGAACAACCAAAACCCTTACCCTACCTAAAGCAGAAAGTCAGGGTACAGTTTTAAGTGTAAACAATATCGACGACAAAAAGCTTACTATTAAAACTTTTTTCAGCAATAGCCAAATCAATACTGGCGCTTACAACTTGTTGTTACAACACAATGGCACAGTTTTTTTAAACGCTAAAATTAACTCAGCAAAACCAGTTAACCTTATCAATGTGCCTAAAGACAGCTTACCATCAGGCATTATTCAAGTTACCCTTTTATCGGCTGAGCTTATGCCTTTAAATGAGCGTATCGCTTTTATTAACAACATGAACGATAAAATAGGTATTGAGCCTACAAGCTTAAAAGCTGCTTACCAACCCCGCGAAAAGGTTGATTTCTCTTTTAAAGCCAGCTATGGCAATGCTCCTGTTATGGGCAGTTTCTCAATGGCCGTTACCAACACAACAGCCGTAAAACCCGACCCTGAGAACGAGAGCAATATCCTTACTGCTTTGCTCCTTACTTCAGATCTAAGTGGGTATATAGAAAAACCCAATTACTATTTCTTAAAAGATGATAAAAAAACCAAAGAAGATTTAGATAACCTCTTGCTAACACAAGGTTGGAGAAAAATTAGCTACCAACAAGTAAACAACGATGCTCCTTTAAACACAGCTTTTCCGGCAGAAACCGGACTTAGCATCAGTGGTAATGTAATGAAAGGCAAAAACCCTGTTGTAGGAGGCAAAGTGTCTTTGCTTACTTTTTCAAAAGGCCTCATGATGATAGATACCCTTACAGATGGTAAGGGTAAATTCAACTTCAATGAAATCTCTTTTCCCGATAGCACAAAATTCTTGGTGCAAGCAAGAACCAACAAAGACAAAAAGTTTGTAGAGATCAATCTCGATACCATTCCGAAACAGAAAGTAACTGAAAATAAGAACCGTGCTGATCTAGATGAGAACGTAAATGAATCTTTGATGGAATACCTGCAACAAAGCGACAAGTATTTTCAAGACCAGACTAAACGTGGCTTACTTAACCGAACCATCTTATTAGACGAAGTAAAGATTACAGAGAAAAAAGTTCCTGTTAGTAACTCAAGCAATTTAAATGGATCAGGCAGGGCCGATATGGTTATCACAGCAAAAGATTTAGAAACCGCTTTTTCATTATCACAATACCTACAGGGGCGTATAGCTGGTGTGCAGATCAGAAACGGTTTAGCCTATGCTAGAAATAATCCTAATCCTATGGCTATTTATCTAGATGGTATAAATTTAGGAACAGATGGCTTTTCATTAGATGATATTGTGGTACAGGATATTGAAACTGTAGAGGTTTTAAAAAGCATGTCTTACAGTGCTATATATGGCACAAATGGTAGCGCAGGTGTAATCGTGATCACCACAAAAAGAGGAAGCGGCATGACATCTTACAACCGTTATACACCGGGGCTAATCAGTTTCATGCCAAAAGGATTTTCTGCTATACGTGAGTTTTACTCGCCTAAATACGATGTAACACCTGATAATCGCCCAGATTTGCGTACTACCGTATTTTGGGATCCGCAAGTTGTTACAGATAAAGATGGAAATACAAAAGTAAGCTATTTCAATACCGACATAGCTGGCACCTACAGAATGGTTATTGAAGGTATTGACATTCATGGCAATCTAGCCAGAAAAGTATTAACCTACGAAGTAAAATAATTTTATGCTTGCATAATAAATGCTTTCCTCTTAGCTTTATAACATTAAGCTAAGAGGAAAGATATATGAACACCATTACCACAACCGTAAAAGATAAACTTGCCGTTATAACTTTAAACCGAGGCCGCTCTAATGCACTAAACCGAGAGATGGTCTTAGAATTGGATGGCATGCTGAAAAACATTGCCAATGATCCTAATATTGGTGGTGTGCTCTTGGCCGGAAAAGACAATTTCTTTTCAGCGGGTTTAGACCTGATTGAATTATACCACTATAACGAAGAAGAAGCCAAAAGTTTTTGGCAACTGTTTTTAGGCTTTATCGGTAACATGGTCAGTTTTCAAAAACCTATTGTTGCCGCTATTAATGGCCACAGTCCTGCAGGTGGGTGTGTAATGGCATTAGCTTGCGATGCCCGTGTAATGGCAGAAGGTAAGTACATCATTGGGCTTAATGAAGTTCCCGTAGGCATTATTGTGCCTAACAGTATTTTTGAACTCTATTCTTTTTGGTTAGGGAAAGCCAATGCTACCCGTAGCCTACTAGAAGGTAAGCTGTTCAATCCAGAAGAAGCCTTGCAGATTGGCCTAGTTGATGAGATTACTAAACCCGAAAGCATATTAACCGCAGCTGAGCGCAAAGTAAGAAAATACATGGCTTTTGAGCAAAACACTTGGCAGCAAAGCAAATTAAACATCCGTAAACAACTTATTGCCACAGCAAATTCAGACCAAAGTACAGAACTAGAAACTATGCTCAAACAATGGTGGTCGCCGGGTACAAGAGCTATTTTAAAAGCTATGATAGATAACCTGCAGAAGAAAAGTTAATATTTAACTTGAGTTGATTTAAGATTGAAGCGATAGCCGTAAAACCCTTTCGTTAAACTTAAAACCGACCTTGACTGATGCGGTTTGCAATCATTAGCCTAAACATTTACTTAAAAAGAAAACCATACAGATCAACCCATTGTTCAACCTTAAACAAACCCAATATGTATAGCGAACCCATGTTAAAAGATAACGCCCTAAAAGGAAAAACCATAGTCATAACCGGTGGTGGCACTGGCTTAGGACGTGCCATGGGCAAGTACTTCCTACAATTGGGAGCCAATTTGGTAATTACCAGCCGCAAACTAGAAGTATTGCAAAAAACTGCACAAGAAATGGAAGCCGAAACAGGTGGTAAAGTATTAGCTGTGCAATGCGATGTAAGAGATTATACGCAAGTAGAACACCTGTTAAACGAGGCTACAGCAACATTTGGGCAAGTAGATGCCTTGGTTAACAATGCCGCAGGTAATTTTATCTCGCCAACAGAACGTTTATCTGCCAATGCTTTTTCTACCATTATTGATATTGTGCTCAAAGGAACGGTAAACTGTACGCTAGCCTTTGGCAAACATTGGATCGCTCAGAAACAAGCAGCTACTGTGCTCAATATTGTAACTACGTATGCATTTACAGGTTCGGCTTATGTAGTTCCCTCAGCCTGTGCAAAAGGAGGTGTATTGGCTCTTACCCGATCGCTGGCGGTTGAGTGGGGTAAATACAATATCAGAACCAATGCCATTGCTCCAGGGCCATTCCCTACCAAAGGTGCATGGGAAAGACTGTTACCGGGCGATCTAGCACAGAAATTCGATTTTAAGAACCGTGTTCCTTTAAAGCGCACGGGCAATCACCAAGAATTGGCTAATCTTTCTGCATTTTTAGTAAGCGATTTCTCGGGCTATATCAATGGCGAAGTCATTACCATAGATGGTGGCGAATGGTTACAAGGCGCTGGACAATTTAGCGGGCTGGAAGCCATCCCTTCTGAAATGTGGGATATGCTAGAGCAAATGACACGATCAGCTAAGGGGAGTTAAATAGCAAAGCTTATAATTATTTGCCCTCTCCTATCACGCTATATCCAGTCGTTACCCTGAACTCGTTTTACAAGGCATTGTTAGTTTTTCTTTATGGTCTTGTAGCTACCTCGTGGTCAGGGTCTATGCTAACAAGAAAGATGCTGAACCAAGTTCCGCATGACGCACAATAGGGGCGCCTACTTAAACACAATTTCCGTAGCACCAAAACCGAATTTCTCTTTACGAGCGTCCATAAAAGTGCGTACCTGCGGATGTTTACTGATTATTTTATGGATATGATGCCTTAATGTACCATTACCCACGCCATGTATAATTACAATCTTAGGCATTTGGTTTACAATAGCGGCATCTAAAACTTGGTTAAAATAGGCCAGTTGTATCTCTAACATTTCGCTCTCACTCAAAAACTGGTGGTCATCACGTAGCTTTTCGATATGTAGATCAACCTCATCTGTCGGACGAACCACTTTGTGTTTTTCTGCTTTTTGGCTAAAAAAACTCTCTTTAAGTTTTTGCGCATCTATAACCGGAGCTTGCTCGTCCAGTTCAATTAACCAACCGTACTTATTAATCTCGGGTATCTGTATTTTTGAGGTGCTAAAATCTTTGGCTCTAAATTTTCGCTCTACCAGCAAAGGTGCTTTAGGCTTAATATTAGCCGTGCTAAAATACAAGGCCTGTATCATAAATATTGGCCAGTTATCTAAGTCGCCTAAGTTAGCCGCATATAAGGTTACGGCTGTCTTAGCAGGAATAACACTAGCAAATTCACCTTTATAAGTCCCTTTTCTATCTGTTTTTAAGGTAAACATCAATTGGTAAGAACTACGGTTAACCACACTCAAATGTGCTACTGCACTAGCTTTACCATCTTCGGCAACGGCTATAAAAACCCCGTGTTCCCTAAAAGTATCGTCAACCAGAACTTCGTTTTCTTGCTCGTTAAAAGCAGCATTTTCTTCTTGGTGCCCATATACATGCGTAAGATTGCTTACTGCTACAGGTATCTCAAAACCATCTGTATCGGTTACACCTACCGTGGTATCATTCATGATATTGGTTACATAACCTTCTCTTTTCTCATCTAAAAACCGTACAAAATCGCCAAGCTTAAACTTCATTACCTTAAAATTTTATTCAAAGCTACAATTTAGCATTTAAAAAAGGTTAATTAACTTAGGGCACTATACTTATCAATAACGTTATGAGAGCTGTTATACAACGCGTAACCCAAGCGAGCTGCACCGTAGAGACACAAATTACCGGACAAATAGAACAGGGTTTTGTGGTTTTATTGGGCATTGAAGATGAAGATACTACCGAAGACCTGCAATGGCTAGCCCAAAAGATAGCCAACATGCGCATTTTTAGCGACAGTGAAGGATTAATGAACAAATCGCTGGCAGATATTAACGGCAATATTTTACTGATCAGCCAGTTTACGCTCTTTGCTTCTACCAAAAAAGGCAACAGACCGGGCTTTACACGTGCAGCCAGACCCGAAAAAGCTATTCCGCTTTATGAGCAGATGAAGAAAGAACTCTCAACACTTATTGGCAAAACGGTACAATGTGGCATTTTTGGTGCCGATATGAAAATCAGCCTGATCAATGATGGCCCGGTAACGATCGTTATCGATACTAAGAATAAAGAGTGATGACAGTAGAGATCTAAATACTATATTTTATGAAACATGCCCTTATTTTCTATATTCTTGCTGCTGTAATCTATTTCTTAGCCAAGAAAACAAAGCCAGAAGAAAACACCGACAAAACTTATTATTCTGGGTTCTTCATTAGAGGGTATTTCTGGTTTATGCTTTGCTTGGTTATAGCCATTGGCTTTACTGTTAGGTCTGTAATAAGCTGATACATAGACAAGTAAAGTGAATAAAATTAATACCCATATTTCTTAAATTTACATTACCAAAACCTATAAGAACATTTCACATGTTCAAGCAGATCAAAGAGCGCATAGAATTTTACGACTGGCCATCCATATGGAAAACCGTGGGCTTACTACTGTTTATTTCATTAGCCTTGCTTTTCTTTTTCAACTTTGCCTATCTTAAAATGTTATGGTTAGGCAGGAACATGCCCTACCAAACCACAGGGATTTTAATGGCCAGAAAACCTGTTTATGGTATAAACCAGTCCACTACCGGAACGACAACAAAAATCAGTTCGATTAAGTTCTATTATAAATTTGATTTAAATGGTCAGGAAAAGCTTGATTCGTGCGATGTAGAATACGCACTGTGGAATGCCCAACAGCTAAATCTACTAAAAGATAAGCCGCTGCCCTTATCTATAGAAATCAAATACCAAGTACAACCTTTCTTTAAAAGTATGGTATGGGTTAAATAAATGTATTTTATTACTGTTATTGAGT
>DDEP01000051.1:23145-31048 GCA_002336465.1 Pedobacter sp. UBA1951 | reverse complement strand
TATTTGGTCAGGGCGTAATATTGGGTAAAGCCGAAAATGAATTTAAAGCTTTTATAGAAAAAGCCGGTTTACCTAGCGCATTTACAATTATGGGCGATGGTGCTATTCCTACCTCCCATCCTTTAAATGTAGGTATGCTGGGCATGCATGGTAATTATGGCCCTAATGTGTTAACCAATGAGGCTGATGTAATCATTGCCATAGGTATGCGTTTTGACGATCGCGTAACCGGGCGATTAGACAAATATGCTAAACAGGCAAAAATTATACATCTAGATATTGACCCTGCCGAAATTGATAAAAATGTGAAAGCTGATGTAGGTGTATGGGGCGATTGTAAAGAAACTCTACCTGTGCTCACCAATTTGGTACACAAGACCGAGCATACCGAGTGGTTAGCCAAATTTAGAGATTATAACCAACAAGAAATAGATCAGGTTATCACTCCTGAACTTTACCCTAAAGAAGGTGAAATGACCATGGGCGAAGTATTACGGGTATTGAATGAAATAACGGGTGGCGATGCCATTGTGGTAACAGATGTAGGTCAACACCAAATGGTGGCCTGTAGATACGCAAAATTTAACCATACCCGTAGCAATATTACTTCGGGCGGTTTAGGCACCATGGGTTTTGGGCTACCTGCTGCAATAGGTGCAAAATATGGTGCGCCCGATAAAACTGTAGTGGCTATTATTGGCGATGGCGGCTTTCAGATGACCCCGCAAGAGCTAGGAACCATTATGCAGTTTGGCGCAGAAGTTAAAATTTTAATCCTGAACAATAGCTTTTTGGGTATGGTACGTCAATGGCAACAACTGTTTCATGACAAGCGGTACTCATTCGTTAACATTACCAGCCCTGATTTTGTAGCCTTGGCTAGATCATATTATATAGAGGCCAACAAGGTAAGCGAAAGAGCAAACCTAAAAACAGCTTTAGAAAACATGATCAACCACAAAGGAGCTTATCTGTTAGAAGTAGTTGTTGGCAAAGAAAACAATGTATTTCCAATGGTCCCACAAGGATGTAGCGTAAGCGAAATCAGATTGAAATGATATGAGACATTAGATGCGAGATTATTAACGAAAAACAAATCACGAGAAACGAGTCTCGAACCACAATCAATGAAAAAGCAATGAACAACACCATACAACATATAGCGGCCGACCCAACTTATCAGGGCAAGCAAGAGTTTACCATAACCGTTTATACCGAAAACAGGATAGGTATCTTAAACAGGATTTCCATCATTTTTTCGAAAAGGAAAATCAATATTGAGAGTTTAAATACTTCTTCAACAGAAATTGAAGGCATACACCGCTTTAATATCCTGATCAACGAAAGCTATGAAGTGGTAAGAAAATTAGCCCGTCAGATAGAAAAGCAAATAGAAGTACTCAAAGTATATTTTAACACCAATGATCAGATCATTTGGCAAGAACTTGCTCTGTATAAAGTACCTACAACAGAAATAACCGAAAAAGTAACCGTTGAACGCCTATTGCGCCAATATGGAGCTAGTGCAGTAGTAATCAGACAAGATTATACAGTTTTTGCAGTTACCGGGCACAAAGAAGAAACCGATGCACTGGTAAAAGCTTTAGAGCCTTATAGCCTGATAGAGTTTGTACGAAGCGCCCGCGTAGCAATTATTAAAGAAAGTGCTGGTTTCCACGAAAAATTGAAAGAATTTGAAGCCATAGAACCAGGAGAAGAACTGGTGAAGAACGAATTCTTAGATGAAGGCGATAAAGTATTTACGATGTAAGTGATGTTAGACATTAGATATCAGATGTGAGATAGAGACATTAGATGTTAGACGAACAACGAAAGACGAACAACGTAAAACGAGAAACGAGCAGCAGAACAACCTTTACCGAAACGCATTGAACCATGCTTTTCAAATAAAAACTAGAAAAAAACTTAAAAAATTAACCAATAAAAAACAATGGCAAATTATTTTAACACCCTACCACTCAGAGAAAAACTTGACCAATTAGGCGTATGCGAATTCATGGATAACAATGAATTTTTAGACGGCGTAAATGCCCTGAAAGGCAAGAAAATTGTAATTGTAGGTTGTGGTGCACAGGGTTTGAATCAGGGATTAAATTTAAGAGACAGCGGACTTGATGTGAGCTATGCCTTACGCAAAGAGGCCATAGAGGCCAAACGCGACTCATGGAAAAATGCTACCGACAACAACTTTAAAGTTGGCACTTATGAAGAATTGATTCCAAGTGCTGATCTGGTAGCCAATTTAACACCCGATAAACAACATACTGCAGTAGTGAGTGCCATTATGCCTTTAATGAAAGAAGGCGCTACCTTATCGTACTCGCACGGGTTTAACATTGTTGAAGAAGGCATGCAGGTACGCAAAGACCTAACCGTAATCATGGTGGCACCTAAGTGCCCGGGATCTGAAGTAAGGGCCGAATATTTAAGAGGTTTTGGTGTACCTACACTAATTGCTGTACATCCCGAAAATGACCCGCAAGGAAAAGGCTTAGCACAGGCCAAAGCTTATTGCGTAGGTACAGGTGGACATAAAGCAGGTGTATTAAGATCTTCTTTTGTAGCCGAGGTTAAATCGGATCTAATGGGCGAACAAACCATTCTTTGCGGCTTGTTACAAACTGGTTCTATCCTTTCTTTTGATAAAATGATTGAAAAAGGGATTGATGCCGGTTATGCTTCTAAATTGGTGCAATATGGTGTAGAAGTAATTACGGAAGCTTTAAAACATGGTGGTGTAAGCGGTATGATGGATCGTTTGAGCAATCCGGCAAAAGTTAAGGCTTTCTACATATCAGAAGAATTAAAAAAAATCATGCGCCCCTTGTTCCAAAAACACCAAGATGATATCATGAGCGGAGAATTTAGCCGCATAATGATGGAAGACTGGGCTAACAATGACTCCAATCTTTTAAAATGGAGAGCCGAAACTGGCGAAACCGCTTTTGAAAAAACTCCTGCCGGCGATGTTAAAATCAATGAACAAGAATATTTTGACAATTATACCCTTATGGTTGCCTTTGTAAGAGCAGGTGTTGAACTGGCTTTTGAAACCATGGTAGAAGCTGGTATTAAAGCCGAGAGCGCTTATTATGAATCATTACACGAAACTCCTTTGATTGCCAACACCATTGCCCGCAAAAAATTATTTGAGATGAACCGTGTAATTTCTGATACTGCCGAGTACGGATGTTACCTATTTGACCAAGCTTGTAAGCCATTATTAGCCGATTTCATGAAAACCGTTGATACCGACCTTGTAGGTAAGAACTTTAATGAAGGCAAAAACGGCGGGGTAGACAATAGAGAATTGGTACATATCAATGAGATTTTACGTGAGCATCCTGTTGAAATTGTAGGCAGAAAATTGCGTAAAGCTATGACAGCCATGAAGTCTATCAAGACAGCTTAACGAATAACAACTTAACTAAATACTTATAGAACGATGTCAAAAACATTAGTAGAAAAAATTTGGGATGCACATGTGGTAAAACGTCAGGAAGGTTTTCCTGATATTTTATACATCGATACCCATCTTATTCACGAGGTTACATCACCGCAAGCCTTTGATGGCTTGCGTAAACGTGGCCTTCCTGTTTTTAGGCCAAAACAAACGGTGGCCACTGCCGATCATAATGTACCTACCTTAGACCAGCACCTTCCCATCAAAGAAGAGCTATCAAGATATCAGGTAGATATGCTCACCAAAAACTGCAAAGAATTTGGTGTTGAACTTTATGGATTGGGGCACCCTTACCAAGGTATTGTACACGTTATAGGGCCTGAATTGGGTATCACTCTACCGGGTAAAACCATGGTTTGTGGCGACAGTCATACTTCTACACATGGTGCTTTTGGCGCTATAGCTTTTGGTATAGGCACTTCTCAGGTAGAGCAAGTTTTTGCTACGCAATGTTTATTGCTCTCTAAGCCAAAAACCATGAAAATTGAGGTAAATGGCGAGCTAAAAAAAGGCGTTGGAGCCAAAGACATTATCCTTTATATCATTTCTAAAATTTCTGCCGCAGGCGGTACCGGGTATTTTGTAGAGTTTGCCGGATCAGCCATACGCTCATTGAGTATGGAAGCTCGCATGACCGTTTGCAACATGAGTATAGAAATGGGTGCTCGTGGTGGTTTAATCGCACCTGATGAAACCACTTTCGAGTACATTAAAGGAAGAGAATTTGCGCCTAAAAATGCAGAATGGGATAAAGCTTTAGCTTACTGGAAAACCTTATATAGCGATAAAGATGCTTTATTTGATGCAGTACTTACTTACGATGCAGCCGATATAGAACCGATGATTACTTACGGAACAAATCCGGGTATGGGTATTGGCATTACCGAAAAAATCCCTGCTACTCTTGGGCAGCCAAAAAGCGAACAAACATCTTACCAGAAGGCTTTAGATTACATGGGTTTTGCTGATGATGAAAGTTTAATAGGAAAACCTGTTGACTACGTTTTCATAGGTAGCTGTACCAACTCTCGTATAGAGGATTTAAGAACCGTAGCTGCTTTTGTTAAAGACAAACGCAAAGCCGATAATGTAGAAGTATGGATTGTTCCGGGTTCTAAACAAGTTGAGGCACAAGCTAAAGCAGAAGGTATAGATAAAGTTTTTGAAGCGGCTGGCTTCCAACTGCGCGAACCGGGCTGCTCAGCATGTTTGGGCATGAACGAAGATAAAATTCCTGCCGGAAAATACTGTGTTTCTACTTCTAACAGAAATTTTGAAGGCCGTCAAGGGCCAAATGCCAGAACATTATTGGCAAGTCCTTTAACTGCAGCAGCAGCAGCCGTTACAGGAAAAATAACTGATGTAAGGGAATTAATCTAACGGATACCAGTAAATGAAAAAATTTGAAAAATTAACATCAGCCGTTGTGCCTTTAAGTATCGAAAACATTGATACAGATCAGATCATACCGGCAAGATTTTTAAAAGCCACCACCCGCGAAGGTTTTGGAGACAATCTATTTCGTGATTGGCGCTTTGATAGCAACAATGAACCCAAACCAGAATTTGCGCTGAATAATGCTGCCTACAAAGGCAAAATTTTGGTAGCAGGAAAAAACTTTGGCTGTGGCAGTAGCCGCGAACATGCAGCTTGGGCTATACAAGATTATGGTTTTGATGTAGTAATAAGCAGTTTCTTTGCCGATATTTTTAAAGGTAATGCCTTAAACAACGGTTTACTGCCTGTTCAGGTTAGTGATGCCTTCTTAGCCGATATCTTTAATGAAGTTGCTAAAGACAATAAAACACAGCTAACAGTTGATCTAGAAACGCAGCAGGTTACCATAGAAGCAACCGGAAAATCAGAAAACTTTGAGATCAATCCTTATAAAAAATCGTGTTTGATTAACGGATACGATGATATTGATTTTATCCTGAGCCAAAAAGAGCTAATAGAAATCTACGAAGAAAATCGTCCGTTCAAATATTAAAAATATGTATCAACCGCTGGTTCATATATCAAACTTATCTATAAAATACGGCAACAAAACCGTGTTAAGGGATTTGAACTGGGTAATAAATCGGGGCGAAAACTGGGTTTTAAGCGGAGAAAGCGGAAGTGGTAAAAGCATTTTACTAGCTGCAATAGCTGGCAAAGATACAAAGCATGACGAAATACGAGTCAACATCTTTAGCAACAATCAATTTAAACCCGTCTGTTTATATATATCGCAATGGTATCAGTTTAAAAATTTGGAAGGGGTTGCAAACTTTTACTATCAACAGCGCTATAACAAGCAACAAGCTAAAGATACCTTTACCGTAGGCGAAGAATTGGCGCTTTACGGCAAAGAGAATCAACTTGATCCAGCAGAACTAGATGAGATTTTAACTTCCCTTAATTTTGGCTCGTTCAAAGATGCCCAACTCATTGAACTGTCAAGCGGCGAACATAAAAAACTCCAACTGATCAAAGCTGTATGGCTAAAACCTCAACTGCTATTATTGGATCAGCCTTACACGGGTTTAGACATCAATTCACGTACAAACCTTAACCATTTACTGGATCAGATTTCGTTGCAAGGTGTTCAAATCGTGATAACTTGTAGTGAAAATGAATTGCCTGTGTGCATCAACAAATATGCGCACATAGAAAATGGACAAGTAAAAGAACTTGATGCGTTTTTACCTTCCATTAAAACCATTCCTTTAATAACCAAAGTACCTTCATTTTTGCAACAAGCTCCACAGCCAAGCGCAAAAGTGATGGTTAAGATGGTAAACATCAACATCAGCTATGGCGATAAGCAAGTCATCAAAAACGTAAACTGGGAAATCAAGGCTGGCGAAAAATGGTTATTACAGGGACATAACGGTTCAGGAAAATCTACCCTCCTGAGCTTAGTTAATGGCGATCATCCACAATCATACGCCAACGAACTTTATTTATTTGGCAACAAACGCGGATCGGGCGAAAGCATCTGGGATATCAAATCGCACATTGGGCTCATCTCGCCTGAACTGCATTGGTATTTTGATAAAGAGGCAAGCGTATGGCAAAGTATAGCCTCAGGTTTTTTCGATAGCGTAGGCTTATTCAATGACTTAGGTTACCACAAAACCCAACAGGTTAATGAATTACTCGATTATTTTGGGCTTACAGAAGATAAGAATGAATTACTGGTACACCTATCTCTGGGCAAACAACGCTTGGCATTATTAGCCCGTACATTGATCAAAAACCCTGAACTTTTGGTACTGGATGAACCTTGCCAAGGTCTTGACGAACAACAAACCGCACATTTTAATCAGTTGATAGATGGTATTTGTAGCACAGCCAGAACACTGATTTATGTATCACACAACCAGCAACAATTGCCGCAAAAACTTACACATCGCTTGGTATTAAGTAAAGGCGAAGTAATAGAAAACAGCACATACAACTTAGAAAAAGAATTAGCATGAAGAAAAATATATTAGTTATACCCGGAGATGGCATTGGTCCTGAAGTAACCACATGGGGCAAAGCAGCTTTACAGCAAATCGCCAAAGATTATGGGCATGATTTTACTTTTGATGAAGCATTAATGGGTCATGTTGCCATTGAACAAACCGGAAACCCGCTACCTGATCAAACTTTAGATAAAGGGAGAAACAGTGATGCCATTCTATTTGGCGCTGTTGGTCATGCCATGTATGACAATGATCCTTCTTTAAAAGTAAGACCCGAACAGGGCTTATTAAAAATCAGGAAAGAACTGGGTTTATATGCTAATCTACGTCCTATTCTTTTATTTGATGAACTACTACAAGCTTCAAGTATAAAACCAGAAATTCTAAAAGGCACAGACATCTTGTTTTTCAGGGAACTTACAGGTGATGTATATTTTGGAGAAAAACAAAGATCAGCCGATAGAAATACAGCTTCAGATTTAATGATCTACCATAAATATGAAGTGGAGCGCATTGCACACAAGGCATTTAAGGCAGCACAGCAACGCAGCAAAAAAGTATGCTCTGTTGATAAAGCAAACGTACTGGAAAGCTCAAGGCTATGGAGAGAAACCGTGCAGGAAATTGCGAAACAATATACTGATGTAGAAACCACACATATGTTTATCGATAATGCAGCTATGCAATTGATCAAAGATCCTAAACAATTTGATGTGGTACTTACTGCAAATCTATTTGGCGATATCCTTACAGATGAAGCTTCACAAATTGCAGGTTCAATGGGCATGTTGGCTTCTGCTTCTATTGGCGATGGTACTGGATTTTTCGAGCCTATACATGGTTCTGCACATGATATTGCAGGCAAAAATTGGGCAAATCCTTTAGCCTCTGTTCTTTCGGCCGCATTGATGTTAGAAATCAGCTTTGGGCTTAAAGAAGAAGCTCAAACAGTAGTATCAGCAGTTGA
>DDEP01000051.1:0-23102 GCA_002336465.1 Pedobacter sp. UBA1951 | reverse complement strand
AAAGTTTACATTTTTGATACCACTCTTCGCGATGGCGAACAGGTACCAGGTTGTCAGTTAAGCACCATACAAAAGATCGAGATCGCCAAATCATTAGAAACATTAGGTGTTGACGTGATAGAAGCAGGTTTTCCGGTATCGAGCCCGGGAGATTTTAACAGCGTTGTAGAACTGTCAAAAGCGGTTACCAACCCTATTATTTGTGCACTTACCCGCGCCAATAAAAACGACATTGATGTAGCTGCACAAGCATTAAAATATGCCAAAAGGCCACGCATACATACCGGTATAGGTTCATCAGATATGCACATCAAACATAAATTTAACAGCACACGCGAAGAGATTTTAGAACGTGCCGTAACCGCTGTAAAATATGCGAAACAATATGTAGAAGATGTAGAATTCTATGCAGAAGATGCCGGGCGTGCAGACATTGAGTATCTGGCAAAAATGATAGAATCGGTTATTGCTGCCGGAGCAACTGTAGTTAATATACCCGATACAAATGGCTATTGTTTACCCGATCAATATGGCTCTAAAATCCTTTTCCTGAAAGAAAATGTTAAAAATATAGATAAAGCCATTATATCATGCCATTGCCACAACGATTTAGGCTTGGCTACTGCAAACTCAATTGCAGGCTTGCAAAATGGGGCCCGACAAGTAGAATGTACCATCAATGGTATTGGCGAAAGAGCTGGGAATACTTCAATGGAAGAAGTGGTTATGATATTAAAAACCCATAAAAATCTAGGTTTACATACCCACATCAATACCATGGGTTTTTATGAAATAAGCCATCAGGTACGTAACCAAATGAATATGCCCGTACAACCTAACAAGGCAATTGTAGGAGCCAATGCTTTTGCGCACAGCTCAGGCATACATCAAGATGGTTTCTTAAAAAACAGGGAAAATTATGAAATCATCAAACCTGAAGACGTAGGTTTTCCAGATGCAACCATTGTATTGACCGCTAGAAGTGGCAGGCATGCACTTAAACATCACTTAGAACGCCTAGGCCATGATCTAGACAAAGATAATTTAGCACTTGTATATGAACAATTTTTGCTTTTAGCAGACAGTAAAACAGGTATAAATGACAACGATTTAAACCTATTGGTTACTACCCATCTGGTTAAAGCTTAAATAAGTAACGTGAGTTGGGTTTTTTTACACTATGTCAAGCCTCGGTACAAACCATTAATGGGTGTAAAAATCGGCTTCTGCTATTTACGGTAACGATGCAATTGCCTTATCACTTTTTAAAGTAAATAGCGCAGCCGAGAGTTTTTGGGTACTTTTTGCGAAAAAAATTACCTGCCATTGCCCGGCATGAGGGCAAGAAAGGATGTGAAGTGGGTTATAAAAGGGGTTTTAGCAAATGAGCAGATAAAACACCTATAACTTCACTTCAAATAACAAAACCATAAAATGAACACCACGCAACATACTTTAGATTTTAGCAACGCAGCACAACGTCTTAAAAACATCGTAAGACGCACTGCTCTAGAATACAATGCCGGCCTTTCAAAACTATTCGAGGCCAATATTTATCTTAAAAGAGAAGACCTGCAAATTGTAAGGTCTTATAAATTGCGTGGTGCTTACAATAAAATTAGTAGTCTACCGCAAACAGCCTTAGTAAATGGCGTAGTTTGTGCAAGTGCAGGCAATCATGCTCAAGGAGTAGCTTATTCGTGTAATAAGCTCAATATCAAAGGTGTTATTTTTATGCCTGAAATCACGCCCAAGCAAAAAATTACGCAGGTAAACATGTTTGGTGGCGACAATATTGAAGTTGTTCTGGTTGGAGATACTTTTGATGATTGCTTAAAAGAGGCTTTAGCTTATACCGAAGAAAAATCGGCGACTTTCATCCCTCCTTTTGATGACGAAAAAATAATTGAAGGGCAGGGAACCGTAGGCATGGAGATTTTTGAAGATCTGCCTGAAATAGATGTTGCTATTGTTCCCGTAGGTGGCGGTGGTCTTGCATCGGGCTTAAGTGCTTATCTCAAAGCGGTAAAACCGAGCATTAAAATATTTGGTGTAGAGCCCGAAGGTGCGCCTTCACTAACCAAAGCTTTAGAACACAATCAACCCTTTACCGTAGAACATATTGATCGTTTTGTTGATGGCGCCGCTGTAAAACGCATAGGTAATTTAACCTTTGAGTATTGCAGGGATTTACTGGATGAAACACATTTAGTGCCCGAAGGTAAAATCTGTACCACTATTTTAAAGCTATATAATGAAGATGCTATTGTGGTTGAACCAGCAGGGGCATTATCTGTAGCCGCACTTAGTCAGTTTAAAAACCAGATCAAAGGTAAAAACGTGGTTTGTGTAATTAGCGGTGGCAATAACGATATTGAACGGATGCAGGAAATAAAAGAAAAGTCTTTGCTTTTTGAAGGATTAAAACATTATTTCTTGGTGCGTTTCCCACAGCGTCCCGGAGCATTAAAGCTATTTGTAACCGAGGTTTTAGGTCCGCATGATGACATTACCCGTTTCGAGTTCATTAAGAAAACCAACCGCGAAAACGGACCTGCGCTTGTAGGTATAGAGTTAAAACACAAAGAAGATTATGCAGGTTTGCTCAACCGTATGAAATCAAAATTCGATATCATAGAACTGAACCAAGATGCCACACTTTTTGAATACCTTGTTTAGCAAGCTACATGCATATATTTTTAAAGCATGAATAAGCCAAACAAAATTTGCATTACTTTGTTTAACCATTGCGTATAATTTGGTACAGCTTAACAGGTAACTGTACTAAATTTTGGTAACATTTAAATCGGAAAATACATTTGGTGTACAAACACTGCAAATACCGAAAAAACGAGTTCATTATCGTTTTTAGCCCATTTCAGAATATTAAATAAGGTAAACACAATCTTCGTTAACCCAAGAACAACAAAGAGCTTTTTAGATATTCTTTTTTGGCAGTGGTTTTGCATTAGCATGTTAAACACACAAATGAAACTAATCGTATGAGAAAATTAACCTTATTACTCCTTTGCATCGCTACACTAGGTTTGGCATCGTGCAAGAAAGAAACCGTTATACGACCAAACAATTTAACAATAGTTAAATACATTGAATCCAATCAATGGTCTTTAAGTCCTGATGGTTTAACATACTCTGCTACCATTAACGATGGCAGGATAGATCCAAGAACTTTTGAAGATGATGGTATCTTAGTTTACATTTCAAGAGGCGACACCAATATCTACGAGCAATTACCTTTTGTATATAATGTAGATGCTTACAGCTATTCGGTAAAAGCAGGCTCATTAACCATTGATGTTCAAAGTTCAGATAACCAAGATACGCAACCTATTAAACCTAACAGCAGAACAAGGGTAAAAATTGTACTGATAGAATCGTATCAATAAGATAATTTAGAATTCAAGAAAACGGCCAATGTTTACATAAACGTGGTCGTTTTTTTTATATATACCTGTTTCAAACTGTACTGAATGTATATGAATACCCTCTTTTTCTAAGATGAGCTCTTCATAAAAACCTTTGAACTGTACATCTTTTACTGTAAATAAAACGCCTTCTTCCTCTTTACTAATCTTTACCCACTCAGGGTAAAAAGCAATGTATGGTACTCCCGATATTATATCCAATCTACGGGCTTCTTCTGTGTTTAAAACAACCGCATTCCCTAAAATTTTAGCAGTATAATAATGGTTAGGGTGCTCGTAAACAATTTTGGGTTGGTCATTTTGCAACAACAAGCCGTCTTTTAAGATAATGAGCCTGTCTGCCATAGACAGCCCATCGCCAGCATCATGCGAAACCAAAATAATAGTCAGCCCTGTTTTTTCTGCCAATTTTTTAATATCAGCCCTTAACTGGCTTTTTAGAATAGAATCTACTTGACTAAAAGGTTCATCCAATAACAAAACTTTTGTATCACTTACCAAAGCTCTGGCTATAGCCACACGTTGTTGTTCTCCACCGCTCAGTTCTACAATTCTTTTGTTTTTTAAATGCGCTATATGTAAGTTATCGAGCATTTCCAATGTTTTCTGCTCTTTTAAAGCCACATTGGTATTGGGTAACATAGAAGCAATGTTATCATACACTTTTGCATAAATATTCAGCGAAAAATCCTGTGTTACCATTTTCATTTCGGCATGGCCGGGAATTAACTGTTCATCAGGACCTTTTACCCTTTTTCCATTAAAGATGACTTCACCTTCATCTAATTTCAATAAGCCATAAATAGATTTTAACAAGGTCGATTTTCCACTTCCACTTTCGCCTATAATGGCAACAATTTCGCCCTCAAACACGTCAAAACTAACATCTTTGATACCTGAGTGTAATCCGGGTTGATGTTGTTTGGTTAAGTTCTTAACGTTAAGAATTTGCTTGTTATTCACGTTTGTAAAGTTAACAAAGGTTTTCTGAATTATATTTCAAATGACCTTTTTCTTTGCATACACTACAATTTCTCATTCAAATATTTCCAATACCTTTTGGGTACATGCTGTACATGCAGTTTGGTATTTTTTCGCTCCTTTATATTTACAGACTTAAAATATAAATTCCATAGTTTCCCATAAAAAGCTTCTTCTTCGTGCCAACCAGTCACAATATTTTTCTGATCAATGCCGGTATTTTCTGCACCAAATACAACTTCATTAACTTCACATAAATCGTAGCTGATCCCGTAATCTCTTTTTACATCATAAATAATCCATCGCTGATCTGCGTAACGTTCTTTAAAATGCTTAACAATTAAAGGCAGTACATTAAAATCAGGCTCAACAATGGCAAAGTAAATATCGTCTGATAAACGCTGAAATCTCACAAAAGCTTTCATACGATGTCTTTCTCTTGAAACAGATTTCACGATTTTCTTGATTTCAATAATCTGTGGATGTGCATAGTTTTTATTACCCGCCACCTGCATAGAGAAATAATATTGAATGGCTTTTAATATCAACATTTCTACGCCTTTAACTTCAGAAAGATAAGCTTCATATAGTTCTTCTAAACTCCCTGCACCTACTTTAGCTTTCAGTCCTTTTGCTACCCTTTCTGCTTTTTGCCAATTGGTAGTTACCATTGCATTTTGGGCAAAAAAATCAGATTGTATTTCTTCCTTCAAACGATTTACAATTGCGCTTACTTGGTATTTATGTTCATATACCTCAAAAACAAGAGTTAAAAGTCCATACCATGAACCGTCATATTCCAGAACCCTGTGCTGCATGGCTAAAACAATTGTATTTGCTGAGGGTTGCATTTAATATATTTACTGGCAGACTGCGACAGGATATAATGTTTGATCTTATCTGCTTGCATATGTACAAACTGCTGCTGGTAGCCCTGACAGGTAATGAAATATTTTGCCTTATTTAAAGAGATACCTATTTTTTCTAAGTGCACAATACGCAACTTCGAAAATTTACGGGCAGCAATAATTTTTTGTGCCGAAGTAACTCCAATACCCGGTACCCGTAAAATCATCTCATAGCTTGCTTGATTAATATCTACCGGAAATTGGTGCATATTTCTCAACGCCCAACTCAGTTTAGGATCAATATCCAAGTCTAGCAAAGGATTGGTAGGATTAAGAATTTCACTTGCTTCGAATTTGTAAAAACGCAACAACCAATCGGTTTGATAAAGCCTGTTTTCTCTTACCATTGGTACGGCAGTTCCTAAAGCTGGTAAACGTGTATCATTTGAAATAGGTACATAACCTGAATAATAGACTCTTTTTAAATGGTAGGCTTTATAAAAATGCTGTGCGGCATGTATAATCTGCCAGTCGCTCTCTTTAGCCGCTCCAATAATCATTTGGGTACTTTGCCCAGCAGGTACAAATTTTGGCGTGCTTCTAATGATCTTTTTTTCTTCTTTGGTTTGTATGATGGTATTTTTAATATAATCCATTGGCCTTGCCATTTGCTTATGGTCTTTTTCGGGGGCCAATAGTTTTAAACCCGATGTTGTTGGTATTTCAAGATTGATGCTCAAACGATCGGCATATAATCCTGCCTCATAAATGAGCTCTTGCGAAGCACCGGGTATGGTTTTTAAATGGATATAGCCATTAAAATTATGCTCGTTCCTAAGTTTCTTGGCTATGCGTACCAAGCGTTCCATGGTATAATCGGGATCTTTGAAAATCCCTGAACTCAGAAAAAGACCTTCAATATAGTTTCTCCTATAAAAATTAATAGTCAGGTCAACCACTTCCTGTACCGTAAATGCAGCACGCTTAATATCGTTAGAACGCCTTGAAACGCAATAAGCACAATCATAGATACAATAATTGGTCAATAAGATTTTTAGCAACGAAACACAACGTCCATCTTCTGTATAAGTATGACAGATACCTGCACCCGTATTGCCTAATCCTTTATTTTTATTCTTCCTGTCGCTTCCACTCGAACTACAGCTCACATCATATTTGGCTGCATCGGCTAAAACGGCCAGTTTCTCTAAAGCACGCTCGCTCATAAACTATTTAATTTAGCAAAAACAAAAGCCAAGTTACTAATTTATTTAGTAAAAAATCAAGTTAAAGCGCAGTTTAAATTGTTGTAGAAATAAAAAACCGCCCGAAAATACGGGCGGCTTTTTGATTTGTGTGTTATGTTATTTCTTTATGCTACTTATCCATTGACAAATCCACTGCTTTCATAGATTTCTTTAGGCGATTTAACAAAGATGTCTTTCCATGAATTTGCTCCATGTTTTTGTACATAAGCCTCTACTATTCTATATCCTAAATAATAACCAATGGCTCCGGGTAATTTTTCGTTTAATTTTGCACCCCTGTTTCTAAAAAGATTTATAATCTCTTGATCTGTTGAATATTTATTGGCGAGGAAGAATTTCTTCAAGGCTTCAATGTTTTTGTCGCAAAGTTGTAATTCACCTTCTGTATAACCTAAGTTCTGTGCTAGCGTATATTTCTGACCCCAGTATTTTTCGTTCATCCATACGGCGAAACCTTCTCCTATTATTGACGATATGGCCGTTGTATCGTGATGTGTGTTTACATTGGTCATGATTTGGTGCGTAAGTTCATGTGGAAATATCTTTACGATATTTTCATTAGAACTATTGTGCGAGTGTGCTAAATCAATCAACATCGCAAAATCGCCTAAACCTCCTAAATCTGTCCACGCTGGTCCATAAACCACATACCATTTACCTTTAGGCTCGTAACCTGTAAGGTTGTACATTTCTTTAGCCATCTGCTTAAATTGTTTAAGCAAGACCTTCCCATCAATGCTTTTATTTTTTTCCTGCCATTCAGGTAATTTAGACAGGGCTTTATTCATCCAACCAGCTACTGCATCACCATTTCCTAAGTAACCTTCCCAAAATTCTTTATAAGGCGCATAAACCGAATCTATGAAGATTTTACTACGGCGTACCGAGTCCTGGTTTTTATAACGGTTCATGAGCCTTAACTGCATTTGAGACATATCATATACCTTAAGTTCTTTTTGGGCGTAAGCCTGTAAGCTAACGAGTAGGATCAGTGCCAAAAGAAGGTTTTTCATCTCTATTTCCGCTAAATTAATTGTAAGAGCGTTAAGAGTTAATTAGTTAAGACCGAAAGTTATACCAAATGACATGTTTTTCAATCCTTTTTGTGGAGCACTATCAAACATATCATTTGCATAGTATTTGGCAAATACGCCTAAACCTCCATAGCCTAACCTGATTGCTCCTCCGTATCTGAACGGTGCAAAGTTGTAATTGTCTTTTTGTTTTACTTTACCGCGTTCTTTACTGATCTGTTTTACTTTTCCGTTAAGTAAGAAACCTATTTCTGGACCTACTACCAATCTGAAACGTTTACCATAACGATTTTCCTGTGTTCTTAACTCAAAGTTTAAAGGCACATGTAAATAACTGCTCGAGAAACGGTTTTTGCTAAATTCTACGGGTTCGTCAATGTAAGTTAAAACCGGTTTGTCTTTTTGCATGGTAATGTCTTTATTTAAGCGGATGTGAGTCCAATCAAAACCACCAGCAAGATAAATTTTAAAGTATTTATTAAATCTATAACCCAATTGCAGTACATCAAAAGAAACGGTACTTGTTTTTCCGCCTCTGTAGCTTAAAAAGCTATTGGTTGGTGATAAGGAAAAACTGCCATTGTCTATTAATCTCGAAAAACCGATATCTAAACGAGTAAAGGTTATTCCACCTACAAAGCGTGCGTCACTAGCTTTTTGATTTGCACTATCTCTGTTCTTTTTAATATTTATGGTTATACCTACACCGTAATCAATTTCTCCAGCTTTACGTTTTACGCTGTCTGTTTGCGCATTAACATGAAGTGCGCTCAATAAAGTAAGTCCGCTTACTAAAATTGAAGTTAAAAATCCAGGTTTCATAATATATGTGTGTTTATATTCTTAATTAATTTTGTTTGTTCTTTTTTGAGTTCAATTTCACAAAGCCAATATTTATCCCAATTATAGATGAATTATCATCGTCGTCTGTGTTAAACTTGATCAGCTTATTTTCTCTTTTATCTACCTTATCTATTACATAGTTGATTACATCGCCAACGTTTCTAAATCCTTTTTTGCCCTGCGTATTTTCAGTTTCCTCTGTTAAATCGGTGCTTTGTGTCTTAGCATGATCTACCTGTGCAATCATTTCCTGATTAACGGGATTGGTGTTTCCTGTGTTTGCTATGGCTACGGTTTCACTTTTGGTAACATCATAAGGCATCACATCTAAAGGTTTAACAGGAAGACGTTCTATGTTTTCTTTTGGTTGCAAGTCTGGCTGAATATTTTTGATAACTTCATCAGACTGTTGTTTATTTGATGCCAATTGAAAGTTTGTTTTAGCAACAGACTCTCTGTAATCTTCCTTAACAACTGTATTTTCCTGAGGTTGCAAGCTTTCCTGAACAGTTGTATTTACATCTTCAGTTTTAGCTAAAACCCCTGCTTTACCATATAAGCGTACGGTTTTCTTTTCCTGTGTAAGTACCAAACCCGCAACGGCAATCAGCACGCAGGCAGCCGCTACCCAATAAATTGGGAATATACGTTTACGCTTAGGTTCTAATTCCTGCTTAATGTTGTTCCATAAGTTTGCAGAAGGTTCTATTTCTGCATCCATAAATTTGTCTTTAAACAAATTATCAAAGTCCTTATCCTGCATGTGTTGCATAACCAAAGCCCTCCAATTTTAAAATTTCTTGTTGCAATATTGCCCTTGCTCTTGATAGTTGTGATTTACTGGCTCCTTCTGTAATACCTAAAGTTTCTGCTATTTCTTTATGAGAATAACCTTCTATAGCATACATGTTAAATACCATACGGTAACCATCTGCAAGTTTCTGTATCACTTTTAACAGATCTTGCATACCCAAACGGCTAAAATCAAACCCCGCAGAGGGTTGCTCATAAGCCTCATCAATCGCCACTACATTTAATGAACGTACATTTTTACGGTAGCTCTCTATTGCCGTATTTACCATAATCCTTCTAATCCATCCCTCAAAAGATCCTTCTCCTCTATATTCTTTTATTTTCTGAAATATCTTAATATATCCCATCTGCAGAACATCTTCTGCCTCCATCCTATCTTTGGCATAACGCATACAGATAGCCAGCATTTTAGAAGCAGTTTGCCTGTACAACTGCTCCTGCATTTGCCTGCTGCCTATCTTACAGCCCTCTAATAATTCTTCTAACGTATAGGTCTTCGCCACTTTCATTTGTTTGTGTTATAGAGTAGATGGTATTTTAAAGTAAAAGGTTGCATTGGGATTCTTATTTTTTTCAAAAAATATTTATACCCTGTTTTTTTATAAACCCGAGGTTATATTCTTAGCTTAAAAAAAGAAAAATCTATTTCACTTTCAACCACTTAGCTCTAAAAATTAGTTTTTAATTTTAAGTAATTTAAAATCTTGCTTGTAGGTTAAAAATAAAGAATGATTAAATTGTAGGTTATTGGCTTTTTCGTTTAAATCGAAATGAGGCTCAACCCTGATATCTAAATAAAGATGCGGTAAAAGTTCATGCTGATATGCATAACGTATAGCTATTACATTACGCTGATTACGGGTATAACCGTATTCATATAAATTTTCTGAAACCGATTGATATAAAGGCATGCCTTTGATGGTTATGAAATCATTGCCTTTCCAGTAGCTTGCCATTAAAGTACCCCAACGCGTATTTGCTCCTAAATTGAGCCATAAACCAAAACCTCCTTGATAAGCACGGCGTTTTTCGGGCGAGAAATCTTTATATACCGCTAAATAATTATGCATAAAGATTTGCTTAACGTTATATCCTAGATTTTTTTCTATTTTAAATCCGGCAGCACCATTAAACAACGTACTGATAGGAATTTCTTTCAATATATCTATTTGTCCGCCTTGGTGGTAAACTAAAAATTGTATAGGTACAGTAAATTTCCAACCTTTATCTTCAAGAAGGGTTGTTTGTGTAATCAAACCTCCTGCAATCTCTTCTTTTGCAGCTTCTCCTTTATAGATCATCTTTTGCCACGATATCCATGTATCTAACTTAAATTTCGGCTTATCTACCAAGAGCTGGGTACCGTACTCAATGGGTGTAGTAATTTTACGTTCAAAATCGTAGATGGGCTCTATATATTCGTGTGCAATATTTCCCTCCAAGCTTCCAAAAATAAAAGTCAGATCTTTTTTATGATAAGTAACATTAAATAAAGGTTTGGCATCTTCAATTCCCCTTTCGTTGCCAAAATCTTTACGCAAGTATGCTCCTGCGGTTACCGCTAAATTAGGATTTGCATAGTAAGTTACCTGTGGTTGTAGCTGTGTGCCAAAGAGCGTATAGCCGTCATGAAAATTATTACTGTACTCATAATTCCTGACATAGTTAAAATTGTAAAAATTGAAATGGAGTTCTTTTGATAAACTATCTGCAGGACGAATTCTGTTATATAAGTAGCTGTTATCAAACTGGGCGCTTACACTCAACACCGTAAACAGTGCTATAACTAACAGCAGGAGAAACTTATTGATCATAAGTGATAATGTCTGGATATTTTTTGCTAAAAATAAAAAAAACATGTTCACTATAAGTTATTTTTCTCTCTGTAGTTTTTATAAAGTTTAACAGCCAACATAATTATAGCAGAAAAAATAATTAAGCCTATTAAACCGTACAGCCAGTCTATGGCACTTTTTAAAATTACTGTAAATACTATAGCTACAAGTAAAACAGTAGCTATCTCATTCCATAAGCGTAATTGCGTAGAGCTTCTTTTAAAAATACCGTTGCGCAACTGTTTCATTATACGCTGACAGGTAAAATGATAAATTAATAGGAGTGCCACAAAACCTAGTTTTACATGCATCCACGGTTGGTACAACCATCCCGGAACGATGTAGATCATGGTTAAACCTGCTGTCACGGCTAAAATCATGGCGGGTGTGGCTATAATGCTCCATAACCTTGCAGTAATTTTAGTATATTCTTTTAAAAGGATACTACGTTCTGGTTCATCTTTCTGATTGGCTTCTGTATGATAGATAAATAAACGTACCCCATAAAAAAGCCCTGCCATCCAGCTTACCACAAAAATAATGTGTACAGCTAATATGTATCTGTAGTATGCTTCCATTTAATTTTACTCATTATGCTGAGGGATTCAGCATCTGCAAAATATGAAAAAGGTCTAAAAATTCTTGAACCACCTGCACTTTTAAAATCTTGAAACAAGTTCAGAACAACGAAAAAAGAATTTTTAAACCTCTTTATAATTAATATTTAAACTCTTTTACTACTTCGATAGCATATTTTACATTATCGAAAGGAATATCAGGCATAATGCCATGTCCTAAGTTAAAGATAAATCCTTTCTCGCCCCTCATACGCTCAAATAATTTATGTATCTGTGCTTTGATAACAGGTTTATCTGCATATAGAATATGAGGATCTAAATTACCTTGTACAGCCATACCTTCAGGTAAAGCCTTTTTAATATTCAATAAATCTGCATTCCAATCAACAGAAACCACATCTGGTTTGGCTTGTGCCATAATTGGCGCAAATACAGAACTCCCTTTGCAAAAAGAAATTACAGGAATATTTTTTCTGTTCAATCCTGCTATGATCTGCGCATTGTACTGATGTGAGAACTCTTGGTAATCATTCCATGATAAAGCTAAAGCCCAGCTATCAAATAATTGCAAAGCATTTACGCCTGCATCAATCTGCATATTCAGGTAATCTACAGTTACCTTAGCTATTTTGCTCAATAACTGATGTGCCAGTTCTGGATGATTATGGATAAGTAATTTGGTTAATTTAAAATCTTTAGAAGAGCCTCCTTCTACCAGATAACTCATAACAGTAAATGGGGCTCCGGCAAAACCGATCAGAGGAATGCGGCCATTTAAACGCTGTTGTATAACTTTAATGGCATCGGCTACGTATTGCAATTTATCTAAAACATCGGTTGCTAAAGCATCAATGTCTTTCTGCGTACGCACAGGATTGGCAAATTTAGGTCCTACGCCTTGTGTAAAGCTAAGGTCTCCGCCCATAGCCTCTCCAGTTACTAAAATATCAGAGAATAAGATCGCTGCATCAATTCCTAGCAAATCTACTGGCAGCATGGTAACATCTGCTGCTACTTCGGGAATTTTGCACATTTCCAAAAAAGAGTATTTGTTTTTAATTTCCCAATACTCAGGCATAAAACGGCCTGCTTGCCTCATCATCCACACGGGTGGTCGTTCTGTAGCTTTAGAAAACGCTGCGTCTAAAAATAAGTTATTCTCCATGTTTAATTTGCCAGTTTAGCGGCTTCTTTCTCTATTACGTTTATAATATCTATTGCCCGGCTGGTAGTTGCCAGTTCTCTCGCTTTTTCGATATAAATTAAGGCTTTAGCGGCATTTTTTTTACGTAAAGCCAAATTAGCTAAATGTATCAGCACATATGCTTTATCATTTTTACCACCCAAGGGAAAACGACTGGCAATTTGAAAGTGCATTTCTGCTGTTTCAAAATCGTCTCTCTTTAGTGCAATATTAGCCCGCATAAATTCATAAAAGCCTCTGCGGGTTTTAGTAAGTCTGTCTGGGTTTTCAACTTCATCCAAATATTTCTCAGCCTTTTCATAATCAGAATTTTTGAAATATTTAGAAGCAACCAATACCGAACTGTGCTTAAAATGGCTCCAAATGATAAAGCCTAAAAACACACCTACTATAGATGCCAGTTGATATTGCTGCCTGTACACAAAAAATACGCAAGCAATTGCAAAAAGCGCCATAAAGCAATAACGCCCAATTTTATTGTACATTAGTTAGCTTCTGTAAATTTATATCCAACGCCTCTTATTGAATGGAAATAGATCGGATTTTTCTGATCTGGCTCAAAATACTTACGGAAAGTAAGTATAAAGTTATCTATGGTTCTGGTTGATGGATAAACATCATAATTCCAAACTGTTTCCAAAATCTGCTCACGCGAAACGGCTTCGTTTTTACGCTCAATAAGCAGTTTCAATAACATGGTTTCTTTTTTAGTTAAAGGAACTACAGTACCGTCATCTTGTTTAAGCTCAAAGGAGTTAAAATAAATGGTTTTATCGCCAATTTTGTAAGAGTTCAACTCTTTTAAATCGTCTGATTTTAAGCTGCGTTTAACCAAGATACCTACGCGAAGAATAAGCTCTTCGAGATTAAACGGTTTTACCAAATAATCATCAGCTCCTTTTTTAAGACCCATTACACGGTCTTCGCTAGTATTTTTTGCAGTTAAAAATAAGATAGGTACTTCTGTATTTTCAAGACGTATGGTCTCACAAACTTGAAAACCGTCCATCTCTGGCAGCATTACATCTAATATTACCAAGTTAAAACGTTCTTCTTTAAATATTTTAAGTGCAGTTTTACCGTCTTTTACAGCGTGTACTTTATAACCTTCAAGTTCTAGGTTTAATTTTATGGCATCTAACAAATGGTCTTCGTCTTCTACCAACAATATTCTTAGCTTTTGTGACATATTTTAATTAAATGTTACTTCAAAAATCGCCCCGTGAGGCACATTATCTTTAACGCTTATGTCAGCGTCGTGGTTTTGTAATACTTCTTTAACAATAAACAAGCCAAGACCTGTTCCTTTAGATTTACGTACATTTTCATCACCCACACGGTAAAATTTATCAAAGATATGCAACTTCTCACTATCGGGAACGCCCATTCCTTTATCTGCAACACTCAAAAACGGTTTACCGTCATTTTGACATAATTCCACTGTAATTTCGGCACAAGGTCCTGAGTATTTTATGGCATTTTCTACCAAGTTGGTTACTACAGAAGAAAGTGCAAATTTATCTCCCATTACCTTTATCTCGTCCTCTATCTTAGTTTTAATCAACTGTTCGCTTCCGCAGGCATGTACCTGTAAACGATCAATGATCTTTGTTACCAGATCAGAGAAATCAAATTCTTCTTTAGGAAAAGAGTAGGTACGGCTTTCAATTTTGGTAGCCAAAAGCATATTTTCTACCAAGTCGTCTAAACGTTCTACATCTTTCAAAGAGTTCCTGATCAAAGAAATCTGCATCTCGCGGTCAAGCTCTCTTTTTGCAATGGTTTGCAATGAAAGTTTAATAGCCGCCAAAGGCGATTTTAACTCATGTGTAACAGAAAGCAGGAAGTTTTGTTGGTTCTCATGTAGTTTTTCTTCTCTCGTAATAGAGGCATGGATAAAATAAGCCCCAATACCCAATAAAAAAAGGAAAACCGCTCCCTCACCCATGATCATAGGTAGCCTGCTGGCATCTATTTTTACCACAAGCATACCCCAGCTAATAAGCTGGCCTAATGCATAGAACAATAAAACATAGAATATGATAATGGACTTCTTCATTCTTAACTATTTTGCAAAAACTACATCTAATGCTTCAAAAATAGCTCTCTTAGCTTTTTCAAGTTCTATTTTACTATGCGCAGCAGATACAAATCCTACCTCGTAACCAGAAGGTCCTAAATAAATTCCTCTGTTTAACAACTCTCTGTGCAATACTTTAAATTTATCCATGCTTGCCGGATCAATATCCGCAGCAGTTTGTATCTTATCTTTATCTGTAAATGCGAACCAGAAAACAGAGCCTACCGTAAATACTTTAAATTTATAGTTTCTTGCTGAGGCAAAACGCTGTATGCTTTCTACAAATTCTTGTGCTTTCGCATTCAGGTCTTTATAAAATCCTGATTTAGATAATTCTGTTAAAGTGGCAATACCCGCAGCCATAGCCACCGGATTACCGGATAAGGTACCTGCCTGATACACGCCACCATCTGGCGAAATGTGTCCCATAATTTCTGCTGAAGCACCATACATGCCTACTGGTAATCCTCCACCTATAATCTTACCATAGGTTACAATATCAGGTGTAATGCCATAATAGGCAGCCGCTCCCTCAAAACCTACCCTAAAACCCGTGATCACCTCATCAAAAATAAGCAAGGTTCCGTTTGCAGTGCAAATCTCTCTCAAAAATTCGATGTACGTTTTATCTTGTATAAGCAAACCATTATTTGCCGGAATACCTTCTATGATTACCGCAGCAATCTGATCTTTAAATTGTTCAAAAACCTGAGTAAGTGCAGTTTGATCATTCAAGCCAATCACGATGGTTTCTTCTGCAAATGCTTTAGGCACACCTGCCGATGAGGTTTCGCCAAAAGTAACTAGACCTGAACCAGCTTTTACCAATAGCGAATCACTATGCCCATGGTAACATCCCTCAAATTTTACGATTTTATCTCTTCCTGTATAACCTCTCGCCAAACGAATAGCCGACATTACAGCTTCTGTTCCAGAACTGGTAAAGCGAATTTTTTCTACAAAGCGGTTATTTTTAATGATCAGTTCTGCCAGTTCATTTTCTAATGCTGTAGGTGCGCCAAAACTCATTCCGTTTTGCATAACCTCTGCAACCTTTTCACGGATTTTTGCATGGTTGTGCCCTAAAATCAACGGTCCCCAACTTGCGCAGAAATCAATAAACTGGTTATCATCCGCATCCCAGATAAAACAACCATCACCTTTTTGGATAAACAAAGGAGTGCCATATACCGATTTGAAAGCCCTTACCGGAGAATTTACGCCTCCCGGAAAATATTTCTTGGATTTCTCATAAAGGGCAGCAGATTTTTCTCTGCTGATATCGGGTTTGGTATGTGTGTTTACCGGAATTTCGTCTTCGTTACCTGTAAATATCTTTTTTAACTGCTCTAACATCTCTTGTGTGTTAATAATAATTTTCTGCTTTGCTACCTCGTATTTTTTATATCCAGTTGTTTTCTACCATATCTCTGATATGATAAGTGGTTATTACACTTGCTCCTGCTCTAGCAAAAGCATACATGGTTTCCATTACCACTTTCTGTTCATCTATCCAACCTTTTTGTGCCGCTGCTTTAATCATAGAATATTCTCCAGATACATTGTAGCAAGCAATAGGTAAATCTGAGTTCTGTTTTAATTTAGCTATAATATCTAAATACGCCAAAGCCGGTTTTACCATTAACACATCTGCACCTTCGCTCTCATCCAATAAGGCTTCTCTTACAGCTTCTGCTGGATTTCTGAAATCCATTTGATAAGCTTTTCTATCTCCTTTGTTTGGGGCGCAATCTGCCGCTTCTCTAAATGGCCCGTAATAAGCTGATGCAAATTTGGTAGCATGGCTCATGATCGCCACATTTTCAAAATGATTGCTATCTAATTTCTCTCTTATAGCCAAGATACGTCCGTCCATCATATCAGAAGGTGCTAACATATCTGCTCCTGCCTCGGCATGGTTCAAAGCCATTTTAGCAATCAAATCTACCGTAACATCATTCTGAACGTAATCATCTTTTAAGATACCGCAATGCCCATGATTGGTATAAGAACAAACACAAACATCTGTTACGATGTACAGATCATCTCCAAAATTTTTCTTTAACTCTCTTACTGTTACCGGAACCAACGAATGCGGATCGTAAGCCGAGTGTGCATCTTCACTTTTCTCATCGCCCACACCAAACAACATCATCTTGTTTACACCCAGTTTTAATCCCTTTTCTACATCTTTAACCAAAGTATCTGTAGAAAAATGGCTGATACCCGGCATGGCACCAATCTGGTGTACCACACCTTTACCCGGTACCACAAAGTATGGATATATAAACATATCTTTTGATAGCTTGGTTTCTGCTACCATCTCTCTCACTATGTTGTTTTTTCTTAACCTGCGTGGTCTGTGTAACATATCTTAATTAAAAAGTTAAGTTCAAAATTAAAATGCAGTACTTTATTAACTGACTGTATTTTAAGAGCAAACAAAAATGCAAAGACAGCAGCATTGTTTTTTTATGCCTCTGTCATTTATAAAGAGTTTACTTTAGGTTAACAATCATTATTTTATTTCAATACCAAAAACAGCTTCTGCTAACCCAATTTCATCAGGAGAATAAGGTAAATCATAGCTTACTCCCATTTCGTCGAACTTTTTGCCAGTAGAATTACCAATAGCAATTACTTTTTGCCCTGGGATCAACAGGTTTTCAGCAAAATAGGCATTTACATTACTTGGGCTGGTAAACACTAGTATTTCGGCATCGGTTTCTTCTACTTCGTCTATGATAACGGTTTCGTAAATAGGCAGGTCTATTACCTTTGTACTTTCGGTAAGATAAGTTTGCATGGTTAACAGCGAATCTTGCGCTCTTGGAAATACAACGGTTTGTCCATCTACTACTTGAGCCAGTTCTTCTGCTACTTCTAAAATATCGCCGCCTTCGCCTACAAAGTCTGCCAAGTGGCCAACTTTGCGCAACGAATCTTCAGAACCACGACCTACAACAGCGTATTTCACTTTTTTAGGTAATACCGGATTTAATTGGAAGAAATATTCTACACTGTTACGACTGCTAAATACAATCCAATCGGCATTTTTTAAAAAGAAATCATCTAGTACATGCACAATAGGCATGGTACGTATTAACGAGCGATCATCTATTGCAATATGGTGTTTTGCTAATGCTCTTCTAAAATAACTGTTCTCTCCTACCTCTCTAGATATGAAAACTTTACTTGGTTTTTTACGTTCAGGAGCAAATTTAGCTACAATTTTTTCTGCCAACCCTTCGGTATCTGCTTCACGCAAAAACAAGCGATCTGGAAAATCTTCGTCGTCATTTGCTTTTGATGTCCATACCTCAAACTGTCCATCTTCTTGCTTACAATAACAACCCAAAGGCATATGGCAGCCGCCCTCAAACAGATTAAGTACTTTACGTTCTACTTCTATTTCTTGGGCCGTTGCTTTATTGTGTATTTTTTGCAGCTCATTAAAAAGCGCAGTATCGTTTTCTCTGATTTGAATAGCCAAAGCACCCTGCGCAGGAGCTGGCACCACTTCTGTAGTATCAATCACTTCTACATGAAACTCACTCAAATCTAATTTTAAGCGATTTACACCTGCTTTTGCCAGTACTATGGCATCGTAATTCTCATCACGTAATTTTTGTATACGTGTAGGTACATTGCCCCTCAGGTCATCTATATTAAGATCGGGTCTTAGTGATAAAAGCTGTGCTTTACGACGATTTGATGAAGTACCTACCATGGCACCTTTTTTCAACGAGAGCTTTTGCTTAACATCTACACAATCTTTAAGGATCAGCAATAATTCTGAAGGATCTTCACGCTCAGGAACAGCGGCAATAATCAATCCCGGAGGATTTATAGTTGGCAGATCTTTATGTGAATGCACTGCCATGTCTATACTTCCGTTCAATAGCTCTTCTTCAAGTTCTTTGGTAAAAAAACCTTTGCCTTCTAATTTATCTAATCTTAAATTCAGGATTTTATCGCCCTGCGTTTTAATAATTTTTAACTCTGCCTCTATGCCAATCTCCGCTAATTTGTCTTTAGTGTAATTTGCCTGCCAAAGGGCTAAATCACTACCACGCGTACCGATGATTATTTTTTTCACTTCTATGTATAAGGTTTCAGGCAAATTTAGTAAAAATTAGCCTGCGGTTTGTATGAGAAAATCCAGTATTTTAACCTCTTGTGCTTAACTGTTCTTAGCCAGTATTTCTTTAGCCATTACCATTGGAACGCTGATATATTTTTTCTCCATATAGTCTATAACACGTTCAAGTACTGCTTTTGAGCTTTCATCTAAAGTATTGATCTCGTTTGCAAAAACGCCTTGCAATGCCGTTTGTTTAATCTCTTTGATTTTTTTAGGCACTTCGCTCATCGCAATTTCTATACGGCGCTGGCGCAGAACGGATTCAAATTCCTTGATATTCGTTTCGATGATACGTTCGGCATGCACCAACTCATCGTAACGTTCTTGAATATTTTTACGAGCTATTTCTTTTAATGATTCTACTTCGATGTAGTGAATTGGGAACTGCTCTCTTACAGCTAAGTCTGTATCATTAGGTATGGCAAGATCTACAATTACTTTTTTGCCTGTATCGCCATTTAAAAGCTTAAGATAGATTTCTTCTGTAATCACAGGTTCTGTAGATCCCGTACAGGTAATGATCACATCAAAGCCTTTATCATACTGAGCAATTTCTGAAAGTGCATAAGCTTCGCCATTAAGTTCTTTGGCTAATGCCTGTGCTTTTTCTAGGGTACGGTTAAATACCACAAAGTTTGAATAGGTATGTTTTTTAAGATATTGAGCGATATTGTTATTGGTTTCTCCGGCACCTATAATGAGCAGGCGTGAGTTGCCACAAACATTGAGTTCTTTAAGCTTTCTATAAGCTAAAGATACTACTGAAACAGGATTTCGTGAAATGTTGGTATGGGTATATACCTCTTTAGCGGTTTTTACCACCCTGTCCATAATCATACGCATATAATCGCCGGTAAAACCTCCGTCTTTACATGCTTGATAAGCCTTACGAACTTGCGCCAAGATTTCTTTCTCGCCTACTACGAGGCTCTCTAAAGAACACGACATTCTCAAGAGGTGGTTAAAAGCATCTAATTTTTCATAAACAGAAACATTCTCAACAAATTTATCAAGGTACTCTTCTGGCAGTCCCATATTAAGCACCTGCAAAAAACGTCTGGTAAAATTGGTGTCTATGTTTTGTGCAGCTGTAAAAACAAACTCTACACGGTTACAGGTTCCTACATAAAAAATCTCTTTAACCTGAAGTTCTGACTGGATATTTCTTAACCTATCTTCTAATGTTTCTTCACAGATAACCAGTTTACCTAACGATTTAAGGTCTATCTGTTGATGAGTAAAAGCAATGATCTTTAAATATTCCAAAATGGTTACCCTATTATTTCAGCGAACAAAAGTAACAAGGGAAACACGCTTATCTGTCATTATGCTGTAATTTAGGCTAATTTAGAAAGGTTTTAAATTAACATTAGCTTAGCATCACTTACCTTTAAAGTTTGTTATACTGTTAAAAACCGCTTTAAGTATGAGTTTACATCAGGAACAGTTTTCTATTATTGGTGCCTCAGAAAAGCCAATTTACGGCGATTTAACCTATAATGTGAAAAATTCAAACATGCCTTTGGTTATTTTTGTTCATGGGTTTAAAGGCTTTAAAGATTGGGGCGCGCATAACTTGGTAGCCAAATATTTTGTGCAAAACGGTTACCGCTATTTAAAATTTAATTTATCGCATAGCGGAGTTACTCAAGAAAACCCCAATGATGTGAGCGATTTCGAAGCCTTTGCTTCTAATACCTTCAGCAAAGAAATGACCGATGTTGACATTATGATTAAACATGTTGTAAATTACTTAGGGGTTGATAAAGTATTTTTAATTGGTCATAGCAGAGGTGGTGGTCTTAGCATATTACAAGCGGCCAATAATCCTTACGTTGGCGGATTAATTACTTGGAGTTCCATAGCCGATTTTAGCAGTTTATGGAAAAAAGAACAAGAAAAAGAATGGCGTAAAACTGGCAAAATTGAAGTAATGAATGCTCGTACCAAAGAAAAAATGCCACTTAATGTAACTCTATTAGAGGATTTTGAAGAGAATAAAGATAAGCTCGATATTTTAGCTGCCGCAAAACAATTAAATATTCCATGGTTAATTGTCCATGGAGATAATGATGTAAATGTACCTTTTGAAACTGCCGAAAAATTAGCCAATGCCAACCCTGCTAGCAGATTAATTAAAATTAAAGATGCTAATCATGTATTTGGCGCATTTCACCCTTACATAGGAGATAACCTACCTGCTCATCTGTTTGATGCTTGCGAAAAGAGCTTAACTTTTTTAAATCAGATTGAAAAATAATCCTCTGAAATTTCTGAAATAAATATTTGTAGTATATACTAAAAATATATACCTTTATGTATTAAGAGATTAAAACATGAAAACACTTTCATTAAAATTAGACGATGATATTTTTAAGGAAACAGAAGAAGTAACTGGTGTGTTAAAAATTGCCCGAAACCGTTACATTAACGAAGCTTTAAAAGTTTTTAACGAATACCAAAAAAGAAAGCTTTTGAAGCATAAACTTTTACAAGAATCAAAAGTGGCTTACGGTAATTCATTAGATATATTAGAAGAATTTGAGCGGATCTTAGATGCAGATTAGGCAATTTGATATTTGGCTAGCTAATCTAAACCCAGCAAAGGGCACAGAACCGGGCAAAACACGCCCCGTTGTAATAGTGCAAACCAATTTGCTAAATGATGTACACCCATCGAGCATTATTTGCCCTATTACTAGCAATATATTACCTAATCTTGAAATTTTACGTGTACACTTAAACGCCACTCAATTAAATAAAGAAAGCGATGTGCTGATTGATCAGGTGCGTGCCATAGACAACCGCCGATTGATTACTAAAGTTGGAGAACTTAACAAAGCGCAAATTAAACTGGTAAAGCAGAATTTAAAGATTGTATTAGATATATAGCATAAACATTTTTATTTAATATTTACTTATGCATTTCCTTCAGAAACGACTTACCTTAAAAGAACATTCGCGTGGTTTTCATCTCATTACCGATGAGATCGTAAAGGCGATACCCGAAATTGTTAAATTAAATGCAGGTATGCTACAGGTTTTTATACAGCACACTTCTGCTTCTTTAACCATTAATGAAAATGCCGACCCTACTGTAAGAATAGATTTTGAAACTTGGTTTAACAAAGCTGTGCCTGAAGGGGATCCAGATTATACCCATAGCTATGAGGGCGATGATGATATGCCTGCGCATCTCAAGTCATCGCTTACGGGGGCCTCTGTTCTTATTCCCGTTACCAATGGAAAACTTAATTTGGGAACTTGGCAGGGCATTTATTTATGTGAACACCGTAATTATGGCGGTAACAGAAAAGTAATCATTACAGCTTGGGGCCTTTAATCAGTTCTCCTGTAAACATTTCATAGCGTGTTGCTTGTAATTGCGACCAATTGGCAATTGTTTTCCCATAATCTCTACAGCATACGAGTAGTAGGAATCTACTTTATCTGTGGATATAATAAAGGATTTATGTATCCTGCAAAACTGCTCTTCGGGGAGCAAATCTTCTAAAACACTAATTTTTTGCTTACTTAGCAATACCTTATCCTCCAAAATAACCTTAATGTAGTCTTTAACACTTTCTATCCAGTAAATATCTTTTACATTAACTTTCACGGTTTTACGATCTACCTTTAGAAATAAGAATTTATTTACGTCGGATATTCCTGTAGTTTCTTTAGCTAACATGATTTGTTGCCTAGCTCCCATATACCATGCATGCATAATCAAATATAATTACCAACTACTCATGTTGAAGATTTTAATAGACAAACAACAGGTTTTAGCGAACAAACAGCAACAACATCATTATCTAATTTCTATATTTTTAACAAAAAGCCACTCATAGCCATTTAATTAAAGATTGTAACCTTAACCCTTATAATGGACGATCATTGTTTTTTTAGAGTTTTAGCACTTATAAGTTTGAGTTGTTAAACAATAAATAAACATTATAAAACCTGATATATGAAAAAGTTTATTCTCACAATGGTTGCCATCTTTATAATGGCTACTTTGGTAAAAG
>DDEP01000089.1 GCA_002336465.1 Pedobacter sp. UBA1951 | reverse complement strand
GTACAAACGATTGATATTTTCGCTGTGCAGGTGTGCCTCTTCATCTATTAGCAGAGGCCACTCATTGGTGCGGTAAATGGTTTCGCTAATGGCATTTTCGGTATAACCTTTTTTAAGATCGTTGCTATTGGTATCACTAACTACATAATTGCCATAAAAATTATAAGAGCGTGTACGATCGCCCTGTATATAAATGTACCAACGGTGCTTGGTGTATAAAATGCCTAGTAAACCGGTATAAATATCATTTGCGGTTTTATTGTACCACTGGCCAGATATTCTGGCTTTTACAATGCCGCCTGCAGCATGAGCGCCATAAAAAGCAACAATATCAACAAACTGCAGTATCTGCTCCATACGGCGCAAGCGTAATGCTCCGGTACCTATGGTATCCCAGATATTGAGTTCTGCTCTCCATAAACGGGCATATTCAAGGTTAAATACAAATCTAGCATCATCGCTAGGTTCGCGAAAATCGCCATAATCAAGCACTACATCTACGCCAAAAGTATTGTTATCTACAAAGCGACCCAAAGAAGCACCGCCTTGTATTAAAGGCAGTTCAAAAGCCATACCTGGATTTTCGGTATTGTTGGTATATGTAGCCTGTTTAAAGAAAAGATCGTCAAGCAGCATGGTGTCTGGCTGATTACTTGGATCGTAACCAATATATTTAGCCAAAAAATCTGGAACAGCCTGCCCTCTGCTCGTATAGAAACTGGCAAAGCTGGAATTGATCTTATGGATAAAGTCTGAAGTATTTTCGCCAGAAGCCAGTACCTTATTATGGTTATCAAAGAAATCTTCCTTACGCAAGCTCCTGTACACAAAATACTTAACTTTAATACCCGGAAAAGGCTGGTCAAAAGGCCGCAAGATCAGATTAACCAAGCCACTATTATCTTTTTGGGGTTGTACCAGTACTACCCCTTTGCAAATGGCATAGGCATTGGTCACATAATTTTCCCAGGTCCTGAAAACAGCGGTAAGGCTAAATTGATTGGCTTTTTCTAACGCGTTGCTACCCCTCGGACCAAAAGCCTGCCACTCTTCCTGTGAGAAGGTCATAGGATCTGCAAAAAAATAAGATATAGGTGCTGACTTTTCCATATACTGCCCCTGATGTTATGTAGAGTTTTTATTTAAAAATATGCTGCTAACTGGCAAAAAGCATAAAAGTGTTTTTTTAAAATCCTTCATGATATTAAAAGCTATCATGACAGAAAAAACTTAAGCCCTGTTTAGTGTTTTACAGCTATATATAGTTATGTATTTGAAAAAAACCGGTTACCGGTAAATTATTACCAACAGTAAATACTTACAGGTAACGTTTTGATTTTTAGTAGATATTAACAGACTTTATCCGTTTAAAAAAGACAGCTTGTTATGAGCGTATTTTCTTCTTTCTTGGTTTGTCTTCATAAGAGCGCATTTGTTTTTTTTAGTAAAAGGATAAACTATTTGGTTGTGTATGCTCAAGGTATAAACATTTATTGAATAAGCAAAAATCTTATTTGCTTTTTTTTAATGTTTAACAAAAATTTTATATTTATACTTGCTATTTAAACTAAATTAAACTATCTCATGGCAAGTTTTAACATTAACGACTCTCTGTTAAAGGATCTTATTCATATTAACCAGTACACTTTACCCAATAACGATCTTATTTTTATCGGTATAAGAGGCGCGATCAGTACCATTCCAAACGATCAGTCTTTTAAAAAAGCTCAGGTATTAAATTTGATGGACATCAATTATATCAATCCAAGATGTACCATATTGCAGTGGGCTACAAAGACAAAAGAGCTGGCCTCATTCCCTGCCAGTACCGTACCTCATATCAGCAGCATAAAGGCAGCTTTGGTACACCAAGGTTTAGGTGCCAACAGTTTGTTTACTGGTATGTACAATGATTACCGTAAAGGTTGGCATAAAGCCGGAACAGCTACCGGACATGAAGCATTTAGGCAAAATGCCATACGTCCTATTAGAAGAAGTGCTGATGATCTAGATTATGACAAAGATGACCGTATTGAATACAGCAATCCACAGGATAACATGCATTGCGGATGGTTCCAGAGTTTAGACTCTGCCAGTTATTCAAGTGCCGGATGCCAGGTTATTATGGGTTATCCTAAATGTAGCAGGCCGGGCAGAGAAAAAAATATAGGTCCATGGGCGGTTTTCCATAAAAACGCTTACAATATACCTCAAACCTCTTTCCCATATATGTTATTTACCGGAACCGAAGTTTTTCAACTTGCATCGGGTAACACACCAAAAACCTTTAAACTAAGGTTTGGCTCTAAAGGTTTACTTGTATCTGCTTTGCAGGAGGCTTTAAAAACAAAATCATATTACGAAGGAAACATAGATGGCGATTTTGGCGAAAGAACCATGAGAGCTTTGGTAAATTTTCAGCTCAAAGTTTTTGGTAAAGATGGTGCCGATGGTATTGCCGGACCTTTAACCGCTGAAGAATTAAAGATCAACTTAAAGTATAAAAAGATATAGCGGTTTTTACGACTCATATAAACTTTTATTGTTCTTTTTAATATACTCTCAGCACATGGTTGTTAGTTTTAAACTTAATTGTTCATGGTTATTTATTGATTAAGATCTCTATAACAAAGTAAAATTCTTTTATTTTATAACTCTAAGCTTCTTTTAAATCCGTATTCACATTTTTAAATATCTTTGCAGCCAAGAAACCAAGGTATATAGGGCTATGCAAATACACATTTTTAGTCTATTTACCTGTTTACAAAAATTTTAAACCGACAATTAAAAGAACTGAAACAAATGACACAAAAGGAGTTAAAAGACTTCACTGATGAAGAACTGTTGCAAGAAGCAAAAAAAATAAAATCGACCAAGATTTTTGATGCAGCTCTCATTGGTTTGTTGATTGGGTTTTAACCTATACTACTGTTAAAAATGGCTTTGGCTTATTAACTTTTCTTCCTTTAGTCTATATACCTGCATCGATTAGGAACAAAACAAGAATTAAAGAGTTAGAAAGACTGTTAAAAGAACGAAACCTAAATCAATGAGAAATTGCCAAAATTGCGATGCAATAGTAACAGAGAACTTGTGTGGTAATTGCGGGCAAAACATCGAATTAAAAAGAATTGATAAAAATTATGCTAAAAATGAAGTCCTGAACTTATTAGGTTATGAAAAGGGCTTTGTATTTACCGTAAAGGAATTACTTTTAAGACCAAGTCAAACCATTTCTTATTATTTGCAGAAAAACAGGATCAAACTAACTAAACCCGTTACCTTTTTGATCTTGTCTTCTGTAATCTATACCATAGCTGCACACTATTTTAAAATAGATGTAAAAGCAGAAGAATTCTACAAAAAAGCATATGGAGATTCAAGTATTGTACCTGTACTTGATTGGGTTCAAAACAATTTTGGCTATTCAAACATCTTAATGCTTGTTTTCATTGCCTTTTGGGTAAAAATATTTTTTAAAAAATACCCATATAACTTTTACGAAATCATTGTTGTGCTTTGTTTTGTAATGGGCGAAGCAATGTTGATTTTGTGCATTGACCCTATAGTGACGAAATACTTTAATTATTTCATCATAAGTTTCATTATATACTCATTTGCTTTTCTTTATATAAGTTATGCTATCGGGAGTTTTTTTGAGCACAAGTTTTATAATTATGTAAAAGCATTTTTTGCATATCTATTGGGTACGGTTATTTTTAATATTTTATTGTTTATAGGGGCAATTGTATTTAATCTCATTACCAAAAGGCTGTAAAAAGGTAATTCTACACCATCAGGTTGAATCTCTCAACGTATAAGAACAAATAATCGAAATTGCGGTTCTTTTGTCAGGCTGAGCCTGTCGAAGCTTTCTTGTAGAGATTTTCATATTTCGACAGGCTCAATATGACAAATACAAGCCCAGCATGACCAATAAATTTGTCATGCCGGGCTTTGCAATTAAATCTAGGCTAAGTTTTTCAGGATAACCCAATCGCTTAAATCCCTAAAAACTTAAAAGCTTTGGTTTCTCTAAAAAAACTGTTGGTTTTGCCATTATATGTAGCATAATTAGATAAATCTAACTTCATTACTTTCCCCCTATTGCTCAAATCAAAATCCTTAAGGTTTACCCAAAAAGTATTGGGTGTAAGTGCGGTTTCAAAGTAATAAACCAAGTTTTTCTGATCGGCAACAGAGCGCCAGCGGGTTGAGGAGATATTAGGCTCCGTTGCTGATGAAATACCAAAAGGCACAGAGCAATTTCTAATTACGCTAAATACGCTAGCCACCGCAATTCTTGTATCTTCTGTTTGTGGTATGGCATTGATGTAATAAGAAGCCCTTACAAAACGATCCGCAGCCCTATTTGTGCCGGGTAAAACCATTGTTCCGGGTACACTTTTCCAATAATTGTCTAAAGTAAGCTGCTCATTAAACAGCGGCGAATTGGTCATTACCGTATAACTGCTGTTATGATGCACCATCAGTTTACCTTTAATATATTCAAAAATGGCGTTATCGCCTTTGGCATCAGATATGGATAAATGCAGTGTGGTAAATTTTTTCGTACCCGGCACATAATCGCTCACAATAACAAAAGGCTCGTTTTTTAAAGCCCTTACCGCTTCTGCAACCGTGGCATAGTTATCCAATACATATTGCGCCCAAGCCGAAATTGAAATCCCTTTTTTACTGCCCTTAGGATCAAATTTGGGATATTCAGATTCTACCAGCCACAATACGTTGGCTACCAAACCTTTTTCATTTAAGCCATCAACAGTAGCAATGTCCCAAGCGCTGCTGATCACGCTACCGTACTTTGAAGTCCATTCAACAGATCGAGGGCCTACCTCGCCAGAACGTTGCATACCACGCGGAAAAGCCCAAATATTTGCTTGGATTTCATCTTTCCAGTCCATTGATCGGGCGGTGATCACGTTTCCGTTAGGGCCTTTGTAAACTACCCTTGTACAGGCAAATAAATTGTTAAAGGGTAAAAAAAAGCTGCTGCACGTTATCAATAACGTAAATAATGAGTTTTTCATAGAGAAGTTCTTTTAGTGATGTACAACTAAAATACACTTTAAAAACCAGTTAGCCAAAGCTTTAGAGCAAATTATTTGCCCCTATTTAACGGCAATCACTGTATTTGCAGTTAAAAAATGTTAAAACATTCTTGTTATTACGAATTATTCGTAGTTTTACGAGAAACAAATAGAACAAATATGAAAAAACTTTATTTCTCTCTATTGGCTGTTGTAATCAGCATCAATAGTTTTGCCCAAAAGGCCGATAAAACTTTAGCTACGGTTACTTATAAGCTTTCGCATGTTAGAGACACCACCCAACGTGATAATGTAACTCCTGAAGAAATGATTGTTTTCTTAGGTAAGAATACCTCGTATTACACAAGCTACGATCGTATTAAAAGAGAGATACAGATTAGAAAGTCCATCGAAGAGCAAATCAAGAACCAAGGTGGCAATCTTACTTCAATTACGATAAATAAAACATCATCTACTCCTATTACCAGTGTAGATTTTTATTTTTTCCTGAAAGACAACAAATTCTTTGAGAAAGAAAATCTGATCAATGATTATCTGGTTCAGAGTTCTTTAGACCACCCTAATTGGACGATTACTAAAGAGACTAAGCAAATAGCCGATATGAAATGTACTAAAGCTACTGCACGTTTTAAAGGCCGCAACTGGACCGCATGGTTTAATCCAGATATGCCTTTCCAAGCCGGCCCGTGGAAACTCAATAACTTACCCGGTTTAATTATGGAGGCTTATGACGATAAAAATGAAGTTCGTTTCGATTTTATCAGTTTTGAGAAGATGACACCTGAAAAAATAGCAGAGTTAAAAGGTACTGATAATTCTAATGCTGTTCCGGGTGTAAAGATGGTAGCTTTGGGCAATACGGCAACTTTACCATTTGAAGAAATCAAACTACCAGAAAATGCCATACCCATCAATGCTAAAGAACTGGCCAGATTAAAAGAAGCCAGAGACAAAGACCCTCAAGGTTTTATAAATACGCAATTGGCGGGTCGCGTGGGCGGTAATGGTAATACAATTACCACAACCGGACGTAAAATGACGGTAGCTTCTTCGACCTCTACAGCGAAGTTCTCTTTTAACAATCCTATTGAACTGCCTGAGAAATAAATCTTATTTAAAAACCAAACACACAATACAACATGAATAAGCCAATTTGTTTATGTTTCATCTTTAGCCTTTTAGTCTGCTTCAGTGCGCTTGCGCAAAAGCAGCTAAAGGGTAAGGTGATCGATCTTAACGGCAAGCCCGTTGATGCCTGTATCATTAACCTTAAAGATCAGGAAGATAACATCATAAGTTTTACCAAAACCAACGAAAAAGGCGTATTTACCCTAAACTTGCCCAAAGAAGAGGCAGGATTAAAATTAGAGGCAAGAATACTGGGTTACGCAACCGAAACCATTGATATTTCTGCCCAAAAGGATACTTACAACTTTACGTTGAAAGAAAAAGAACTGGAATTAAAAACAGTTGAAATCAAAAACCGTCCATCGTTAAGCTATAATGGCGATACTTTAAATTACCGTGTATCTGATTTTAGCGATAAGCAAGACCGTTCTATTGGCGATGTACTGAAAAAAATGCCCGGTGTTACAGTTGAAGAAAACGGAAAGATATCGTACAATGGCAAGGATGTAAAAAACCTTTATATAGATGGCGATAATGTACTGAGTGACAAGTATGGCGTAGGTACAAAATCAATTCCGCATGGTGCTGTAGATAAGGTACAGGTCATAGAGAATGACCAACCTATTAAGATGCTGCAAAAAAACAACAACAGCGATGATGTAGCCATTAACTTGCAGATAAAGGATGACGCCAAGTTAAAAATGATAGGCGATATTAAAGCCGGACTGGGTATGCCCGAAAAATTTGATGGTAGTTTTAACGGTATGCTATTTAAGAAGAATACCAAGTTTGTAAATAGCATTAAAGGCAACAATGCAGGCGTAGATGCCTCGGGCGAGTTGAGCAGCTTTTTTACATCCAGCGCTAGACCTAGTGCATTTCTATCTGCAGGTTCTGTAGGCGTTCCTACCCTACCTGCAAACAGAACCTTGTTCAACAACCAAGGTATAGCCAATATGAATAACTTGTTCAAGTTTAATAAAGACCTGCAATTAAGAGCGAACTTGCATTACTTGTACGATAAACAAAGCATGGCTTATAATCGTTTTTCTGAAACTTACCTAGGCAACCAGACCATTAGTTACCAAGAAACACAGTACAACACTTTACAGCCACAACGTTTAAAAGGGCAATTTACCCTTAACCAAAATAAGGAGAACAACTACTTGAACAATACGCTCACTACTGAGTATAACCCTACAAAAACCATTTCTAATGTAATCATCAATCAGGTTGCAGCTAATCAAGTACTTAGACAGGAAATGTTCGATATTTCTAACGACTTTAATTACAGGTTCAAAGTCAGCAAAAACAACACCTTAAACCTGTATTCTTTTATCGATAAAAGTACACAACCCGAAAATCTGGGTATCAACCCTGGTATTAATGCCGATATATTGAACAATAATTTACCTTATGAAAGTTTAACGCAAAAAATCAATATCCCTACATTTTATACCAATAATTACGCAGCCATAAGTTTTGTTAAAGGCAAAATTACACATTCGTATAAAGTGGGCTTAAACTACCAGAACCAAACACTTAACAGCAACATGCTCAAGAACTTAGATGGGCACACAGAGGTTGAGGTAGATCAGCAAATGAAAAATGATCTAAAATGGAATAAATTTAATTATTATGCCGAATCTTCTTTAGAATACAGTACCGGCAGAACCAAGGCTAACTTATCTTTACCACTTAATTGGACAGATATTAGTTATAAAGATGAATTGCAGAATGTAGACAGTGGATTAGACAAGTTGATTTTTAACCCTGCATTTAGGTTACAACAAAAAGTAGGAAGAGAAAATGAGTTCAATTTAAATTATGCGTTCCGTAACAACATTGGTAATATTACAGATGTTTACCATGGTACCATTTTAAAAAATTACCGCTCATTCTTCTCTAATAATGCTCCTCTTTCTGAAAGCAATACCCATAGCTTTGGTGGGTCTTTTAATTACAAAAAAGCTGTAAAAATGTTCTTTGCCAATTTAGGCGCAAATTACAATACCATAAATAACAATACGATTTCATCATATCAGTTAACTAACAATACGCAAGAAAGGATCGTATTACCATTAAAAAACACCGTAAAAAGTTTAAGCACTACTGCAGGTATCAGCAAATATCTATTTGATTTGAGTACTACCGTTAATTTAGGTGCGTCTTATACCAATTCAAGCTTTAGCCAGTTACAAAATAACTTACTCTTACCATACAGCAGTAATAGTTATCAATATAAGCTCGGTTTTGAAAGCAGATTTATCAAATCATTGAGCATAACTTATGAAGGTCTTTTTAGTCAGTCTTTTAACACGGCTAAACAAACACAGGTTAAAACCAGTTTTCATCAGTTTAAACAAAATGCAGGTATAAGATATAGCATAAAAGATATCAGTTTCTTCTTTAATACAGATTATCTGCTTACCTACCAAAAAGACCAACCTAACTTAAGTTATGTATTTTCAGATTTCTCTGTGCGTTACCGTATTGCTAAAATTAAAACAGACATAGACCTTGTGGCTAATAACTTGTTCAATGTAAAGAAATTTGAAGCCATATATGTTTCTGCCAATAATTACTCTAATGGCAGTTATAACATTCCCGGTCGTATAGCTTTACTAAAAGCCACCTTTAATTATTAAGTAGAGAATAAGACCCATTGAAAAATCAGTAATGATCAAGTTGACACCTCACATTGTTGCATAAAACTGTTATTGTCATATTGAGCCCGTCGTTGTCATATTGAGCTTGTCGAAATATACGCCCTACAAAGGGGCTTCGACAGGCTCAGCTTGACACAAAGCACCAATTTTACTTCGTAGCTACTCGGTGGCCAGCCTGACAAACCTCTGTTTAATTTTGACACGAAAATTTACGTCACCCTGAACTTGTTTCAGGGCCTGTATAGTAATTCAACCCATAAAAAACGACCCTTAATTTAGGATAATACACAAACAAAAAAGGCTTCTTAATAGAAGCCTTTTTGATGTTTTATGTTAATAAATTACTGTTGTTTCGTTTCTATATAAATCCCCCCAATTTTAGTAGGTTCTTCTTGTTTGATCACAGTAACAGATTTGATATCTTCAATATTGAGCCTTTTAACTTCTCCTTCGTTAACCTTAACACCTTTAATAAAAAAGTCAACACCTTCTTCTTTAACTATCTTTGCTATGGCATTCACTTTATCTTGTGGTGTATTTTTAAGAGCCATAGCCCTAATATTAACTTTATCCAAAACCACTTCTTCTTTATTTACAGAATTTTATAGCCTTTAACTATGACAACATTTTTATCATTTGCATCATTCTTATCTTGTTCACTGTCATGCTTACGCTCTTCGTTGTCGCTAATGTATATAAGCCTTGCTTGAAAAGAAAGTACGTTGCTAACTTTCAGTACAGATTTACGAGCGTTACTGTACAACTTCACTTCTTTCTGGTTCACGGTTCCTTTTAATGAATCTGCCGTGTTCAAATTCGTACGTAATTCTTCTAAAATCGTATGTTCAACTGTTTCTTGTACAGGTTTACCCTCTGTTTTAGCTATAGCAAGTTGCAAGTTATTTTCAACTGTTTTCGGTTGATCTAAAACGGAATCTAACTTGATTCGCTTAATGATATAGCTCATCGGAGCTAAAGAATTAACCATTTGCTTTTTAGATATGGTAAAGGCCAAGGTGGTAATCAATATAACGGGTAACAACAGTACGTACAGACTTAATTTCAGCTTAGACGATGGACGTGCATTCATCATCTTGATCCTTTGCTTCAAATCTGATAAGTTAAAGTTATTAACGAATTTTACAGAATGCTGCAATTGCCCCACATCAAGTAAGCTGTATTGGTAACGCTTGCGATCTATACCATTGCTAATGATTCTCTTATCTGTAATAAATTCAAGATTCTCTTTTACCGCCTTTTTCATTAACCACACCCCTGGATTAAACCAGTAAAAAACCACGCTCAGTTCGGCCAATAAAATATCTACCGTATGCAATTGCTTTACATGTATATGTTCATGTGCCAAAATAGCCTCAAGCTGCTCTTTGCGATGAAGAGCTGGGTTTATGTATATGCTTTTCCAAAATGAGAAAGGGCTTACATCTTCTGCAAGTATTCTCACTGGATAATTATCTAACACCCCTTTTTTACTTTTACTATGGATTTTATATAACGACAAAAGTTGCACGGCAAAACGTACCGCCATAACAAATACGCCAACAAAGAATATCAAGCTCAATACGTTCCAAAAATCATGTATCCAAGGGGCTTGTTCAATTTTTTGGCTTACATTGCTTAGATTAGGAACATAATCTTGCAATTTACGATCAAGGTTTTGTCTGTAAAAAAACTCTGTAAGATCTACAAAAGGATATAAGGTTGAAAAGAAGATACCGAATAACAGGAATACACGGTTAATGACATAAAAAGTTAGCTTGCGCAACCAAAAATAATAAGTTGCCGCAAATACAAGCAGCACCAAATTTATTTTAACAAGCAAAAGAAATAGATGAGGCATAACTTATTGTTCTGGTTTTTCAATTAGTTCAATGATCTCTTTAAGCTCCTTAGCACTTATTTTTTTGTCTTTGGCAAAAAAAGCAACCAGCTCTTTGTATGAATTCTGGAAATAATTATTTACAAAACCGTTCATAAAGCGCTTTTTATACTCCGCTTCTTTTACTGCTGCGCTGTATCGA
>DDEP01000193.1 GCA_002336465.1 Pedobacter sp. UBA1951 | reverse complement strand
AAAGCATCAAGGGGGTATTTTACTGCATTATCTCCGTAAGGTCCAACAGCCACAACAGGATAGCCCAGAGGCTTATATTTTTTATTTAGCGCAATAACCCTGTCTTCGTATAAAATACAGTGATCGCAGCTAGGGGTCATAAATACAAGTATAAACCCTTTAACCTGCTTTTGCATATTGAGATCGTAAGTTTTACCATCAATATTTTTAAGCACGATGTTATCTAGTATCGAACCTTCTTTAAGCGGTTCTTGTGCTTTTAGAGTGTTGCAAAGTGCAAACAATAGCAATAAAAATAGCTGTTTAAATTTCATATGTTTTTATTTGGGTGAGCCCGCTTTTACAAAGGTATTTTGATATGCTGGTAAGGTAAGGTCGTCAACTATAACACCTCTGGTTGTTGAGGCATGGACAAAAAAATCGTTATTTAAATAGATGCCTACATGATCAACTTCTTTGCCGCCGAAAGAGAAAAACACCAAATCTCCTTCTTTGAGATGGCCATAGTTTTTCTTTTTTATGGCATCTGCCTGATCTTTAGATCGTCTGGGTAATTCTACGCCATAAATTTGCTTTTGCAGCAATAAAGCAAAACCAGAACAATCTATTCCGCTTTTATCCAGTCCTCCTAATTTATAGCGCACACCACTCCAATCTGTAATGAACCTATAAAGCTGTTTGCTCTTTAAATTGGCCATTGCATCTGCCGCACGTGAAGCAGTGGTATTCTTAACAGCATATTTCTTTGAGCCGCAGGAGGCTAAACACAAAAGCCCAATTAATAAGCAGATTGTTGGCAGTTGAGTAAATTTCTTCAACATAAATCTAAGTTTTAAAAGATAAACCTATACTATGAAACGATAAAATCTCTTTCTCGGTGTATTGAGAAAGCGTTTGAAGGGTTAAAATACCGTGGCTAAGCAATACGTTATGCGCCAGAGCGCTCAAAACAGCTAATAAACCCGTGCTTATTTTATGCTTACTGCCTGCCATGTTCTTGTTAATTTTTAATTAAACGTTGAATTTCATCTAATTTGAGCAAAGCTTCTACCGGCGTTAAGGTATTTACATCTAAATTATTTAATGAATCTCTTATTTTAACCAGAACAGGGTCATCTATAGCAAACATCTGAAGCTGATAAGCCTGATTCTGTACTTTCTTTATACTGTCTTTTATGCTCTGTCCTTCTGTACGGTCTATTTCCAGTCGCTTTAATATTTCGTGTGCCCTGCCAATGAGCTTTGCAGGCATACCAGCCATTTTTGCCACATGGATACCAAAACTATGCTCGCTACCACCCGGAACCAGTTTACGCAAAAAGATAACCTTATTTTGCATTTCTTTAATGGTTACGTTATAATTTTTGATCCGGGTCATGGTATTTTCCAGATCATTAAGCTCATGATAATGCGTAGCAAAAAGTGTTTTGGGTCTTGCCGTTGGGTGTTCATGCAAATACTCGGCTATTGCCCAAGCAATAGAAATACCATCGTAAGTACTGGTACCTCGACCAATCTCATCTAACAGGATTAAGCTCCGATCTGAGATATTATTTAAGATACTTGCTGTTTCATTCATTTCTACCATGAAAGTACTCTCTCCCGATGAAATATTATCTGAAGCACCTACTCGCGTAAAAATTTTATCTACGATACCCAGTTCAGCAGCTTTTGCAGGAACAAAACACCCCATTTGCGCCATTAACACAATCAAGGCACTTTGGCGTAGGATAGCTGATTTACCCGACATATTGGGGCCTGTGATCATCATGATCTGCTGGTTGTCGTTATCAAGAAATACATCATTGGTGATGTACTCCTCGCCAACAGGCAATTGCTTTTCAATTACAGGGTGGCGCCCACCTTTGATATCGATTACTTTTTTATTGTTGAGCTGAGGTTTTACATAGTAATTTTTGGTTGCCAGTTTTGCAAAACACAATAAAACATCTAATTGGGCAACAATATAGGCATTGAGCTGTATAGGTTTGATGTAATGTGCTACTTGGTACATCAATTCGTTATACAGTTTTACCTCTATGGCCTGTATTTTTTCTTCTGCTCCTAATATCTGCTCTTCATATTCTTTCAGTTCGGGAGTAACGTAACGCTCTGCATTTACCAGCGTTTGCTTACGTATCCAAGTATCGGGCACCTTGTCTTTGTGCGTATGGGTTACTTCGAGGTAATAACCAAAAACATTGTTGAAAGATATTTTTAAAGAAGGAATACCCGTATTGGCTATCTCTCTTTTCTGTATTTCTAATAAATATTCTTTACCTCCAAATGCAACTTTGCGCAACCTATCTAACTCTTCATCTATTCCATCGGCAATTACATTGCCTTTTGCCAGCACAGCCGGCGGGTCGGCCTGCAATTCTCTCTCAAGCTTATCCTTGATCTGTGCACACGGATTGAGCTGATCGGCTAAAGCCTTGAGGTATGGATTTTCTGTCTGTTCTGCCAGTAATTTAATCTCTTCGGTATGCGTTAGCGCTCGCTTAAGCTGTAACAATTCACGCGGACCAGCCTTCTGTAAACCTACTTTAGAGATCAAGCGTTCCAAATCTCCTATCTGCTTGATATGCATCTGCATTTCATCAGCTAAATCACTGTGCTTTACCAAAAATTCTACCATGCCCAAGCGATCTTGTATAGGCTTAAGCTCTTTAAGCGGCATGATGATCCACTTGTGCAACAACCTAGCTCCCATTGGTGTACAGGTATCATCCAAAATATCAAACAGGGTAACTCCATTATCATTAGCAGTATGTACCAACTCCAAATTGCGGATGGTAAACCGATCCAACCACATGTAACGTTCTTCTTCTATACGAGCTATAGAAGTGATATGCTGTAGATTACGATGCTCGGTTTCTCCTAAGTAATATAGAATAACACCCGCAGCAACAATGCCCTGCGTAAGTTTATCTACCCCAAAACCTTTTAAAGAATTTACTTCAAAATGTTTGGTCAAAATTTCATTTGCATAGTCTTGGGTAAAAGCCCATTCATCTAAATGGTAGGTATAAAATTTATCGCCAAAAGACTGTAGAAAATCCTGCCTTTTACTTTTTTGGTAAACCACCTCTGTGGGTTTAAAGCTTTGCAGTAGCTTATCTACATATTCTGTACTGCCCTGTGCTATGAGGAATTCGCCAGTAGAAATGTCGCAAAAAGCAACACCTGTACCATTTTTATCAAAATAAACGGCTGCTAGATAATTATTAGATTTCTGACTGAGTATATTGTCACTGTAGGCTACACCGGGTGTTACCAGTTCAGTAACCCCTCTCTTTACAATAGTCTTGGTCATTTTAGGATCTTCAAGCTGATCGCATATGGCAACACGCTGTCCGGCTCTTACCAATTTTGAGAGGTAATTTTCTAAAGAATGGTGCGGAAAACCTGCCAGCTCTAAAGCACCGTTTGGTCCGGTACCTCTCTTTGTCAATACAATGCCTAAAATCTGTGCCGTCTTAACAGCATCTTCTCCAAATGTTTCGTAAAAATCTCCAACCCTGAACAACAATAATGCACCCGGATACTTTGCTTTTATAGCATTGTATTGTTGCATTAAAGGGGTTTCTTTCGTATTTGCTTTGGCCAAAATTATCCTAAATTACTTAAGGTGTAAATATACTATCTTAACCTGAAGACAGGGTTCTTTGTTGAAAAATTAAGATTGTGGAAAGCGCAAGGTTTTGGAAGTAATTTGAGGCTTTACTCCAAGTCGATATTTTAATATAAATCTTGAAACAAGTTCAGGGTAACGCTATTTATTCTTTAGTGGTGATATACAATTTCAGGTTCTGCAACTTCTACTTCTCCCTCGGCACTTAACGCAAGCAATCTAACTTCTTTTACCTCGTTTACCATTACGGGATCGTATTTGGCTTTTACTTTTACATAGTTTTGCGTAAAGCCATGCATAAAACCATCTTTCTGGTCATCTTCAAATAAAACAAAAGCATTTTTACCTATCTGTTCTTGATAGAATGCCCTTCTTTTCTTATCTGAAAGGATATGTAACATTTTATTGCGTTCAAAACGGGTACCTCCGGCAACTTTGCCTTTCATCTCAGCCGCTTCTGTGTTTTCTCTTTCTGAATAAGTGAACACGTGGAGATAAGAAATATCCAAACCGTTCAGGAATTCGTATGTATCTAGGAAATCTTCCTGCGTTTCGCCCGGAAAACCCACAATAATATCTACTCCAACGCAGCAATTAGGCATTACTTCTTTGATTTTAGCAACACGTTCTGTATAAAGTTCACGACGGTAACGGCGTTTCAT
>DDEP01000223.1 GCA_002336465.1 Pedobacter sp. UBA1951 | reverse complement strand
GCAAACATGATATTGAACATTCAAAATGGTACAACCAAGTTCATAAAGTTGTACTATCAAGAACAATACAAGATGCAGGTCTAACCAATACCGAAGTGATCAGTAGCAACCTTGCAGAGAGTATAAATGAAATAAAGCAGCAGACTGGCGAAGATATCTTGCTTTTTGGCAGTCCTACAGCAACACATTCACTAATACAACAAAATTTAATTGATGGTTACTGGCTTTTTGTCAATCCGATCATTCTCGGACAAGGCATCCCCCTATTTAAGAATATCAAAGACAAAATAAAACTCAAATTATTGACTACTCAGCAATTTAATTGCGGTGTAACGGAGCTGAATTATATAGTGGAAGGGCATTAAACGATTAAGCACAGGAGAGCCTAACAATTCATCTTTCATAACTTGCCAACCATGAAACTAAAACTCGATTCAATTATACTGTATGTGCAGAATGTTGAGCGGTTAAAAATATTCTATACCGAGATTTTAAAACTCAAGGTCCTTGAAGAAGATTTGCCTGTATGGGTACTCTTAAGTGCGGGTATGTTTAAAATAGGCTTGCATAAAATGGGAGAAGCCTATGCCGCACAAATCAAAGAAGGCTATAAATTTGACAACAATACCAAGCTCATTTTTGAGATTGAAAACGACATCCATAAAATAAGGACGTATTTACTTGAACAGGGCGTAGCCATGAGAGAAATCAAAACTTACGATGGTTACGGCTACCTGCTGTGTGATGGCGAAGATCCCGAAGGCAATGTTTTCCAGTTAAAACAACAAAAATATGTGTTATGAGCAGTATCTATTCACATTTAAAAAAGATGAGCCCTCAGTTGCTTGTCTCTGATCTAGAACAATCTCTTAATTTCTATATGGGTAAATTAGGTTTCAATCTGGCCTTTCGTTACCAAAATTTTTATGCAGCTATAGGCAAAGATCCTTTTTCAATCCACCTCAAATTGGGTAAGCCCTTGTTAAAAGAGAGGATGCAAAAGAGAAACAATCAGGATATTGACCTTACCTTTTCGGTAGATGATATTGAAGACCTGTATCTCAAAGTTTTAGCCGAATCGATAGAGATTGTACAACCCTTAAGAAATATGCCTTATGCCAAAGAATTTTACATTTCAGACCCCGATGGCTATATCTTGGCATTTATAGAAGAAACAAAGAATTAATACCACAAAATAAGCATACTACACTTTAAAATTTTATTTTAGTGGCTCCAAACCCTATCAACAGCAATTAAACATATGCCTCTTGCCGCTAAATTAGATCAATTGCATGCTCGTTTAAAAGGTAACCGCTGGCTCAGGTATTTTACGGTTTTTAACCGGATTGCATTAGCTGCTGGGTTCATACCCTCTGGTATGGTAAAAATTATGGGCGAAAGGTTTACCTCGCTTTCTGTTAATCATCCTATGGGGCATTATCTGGAGGCACTCCATTTAACAGGTTATTATTACACTTTTATAGGTATTTTACAGGTTACAGCGGCCTTGCTTTTGCTCATCCCTCGTACGGCAACGCTTGGTGCGCTGTTGTATTTTCCCATTATACTCAATATATGTATCCTATCTCATGCAGTACGTTTTGATGGTTCCTTATTGTCGTCGCCATTAATGGTTTTGGCTAACCTCTACCTGCTTTGCTGGGATTACGATAAATTAAAGTATATTTTACCTTTTAAACCCAGTCAAACAACTCAGCCAGTAGTGATCAGCACTAAATTTCCTGCTACTTTTTTTGCCATTGCAGGCGCAACAGTAGCTTTTTTGGTTTTGCTGGTTGTAAACATATACAGCATTATGCCTCGCAATACGCTATCAGACTGCATGAAACAATGTAAAGACAGCCCCAATCCCGAGGCTTGCAAAACCTTTTGCGACAGTATCCACATTGAAGGAATGCCGCTTAACAAAGCTTTAAAACAATACAATGATGCCGTAAAAAGCAAATAAAATTTAAAAATGAAAAAAAACATCCTTATCCTCTTTATCTTAATTGCTAACCTTTGCTTTGCGCAAAAGCAGCTTCCTGTTATAAAAGCCAGTTCAAACCGGGCCAAAATCTACACAGAAAACAACGAAATCAACAACTGGAACATAGATCCTAAAATAAAAATGGATGTTTTCAGTACGAGCAAATTAACCTCATCTACGCTCATCAAATTTAAAACCGATATCGATTCGTTAAGTTTCAAACTCAAGCCCGGAGAAAGAAGAGATTTTGTTGTATTGCTAAATGGCAAAGACTCATGCTATACCCGTGTTCAAAGCCCAATAATGAAAGATTTCAGCAAGGTCAGTCCCGAAATACACGATACCATTCCTCTGATCATTAATAAAGAAAATACCATTTACGTAAAAACAGTGCTCAATAATACAGATACTTTAAACCTCAATTTCGATAGTGGCACAACCCAAATTGTATTGACCCGCAACGTGCTGAAAAACAAAATCAAATCAGATTTAAAGCTTTACAATACACCTTATGAGCTCAAAATTGGAAAACGGACTTACAAAGCCAATGTTTACGATACAGAGCTAACTGGACACGAGACCGACGGGAGGTTTGGCTGGGATTTATTTGACGGTATGATCGTAGAATTCAATTACGATAAAAAACTGATGATCGTACATTCTAAACTACCAGCAGGCATCACCAAAGATAAAGCATTCAGCAAATTAGATATACGCTATTTCAGCAGCATTTTTTTGGTATCCGGAACAATTGCACAAAGTGGAACAGTAAATAAAGACTGGTTTCTTTTTGATACCGGCTACCAGAGAACAGCCATGCTCGATAACGACCTGCTGAAACAGCATAAATTTCCGGTAGAAAAAATGGAAGTGATCAAAAAAGTAATCATGCGTGGTGCTATGGGCAACGAAATTCCGGTTATTACCTCTGATCTAAACAGTCTTAAACTGGGCAACCATGAATTAAAGGATGTTCCTGTACAGGTTTTAACCAGCAATAAACCTTTAAGAGATGAAAACATTCATATTTTAGGTAACGAAGTACTTAAAAGATTTAA